>SDNO01000131.1 GCA_004524435.1 Candidatus Thorarchaeota archaeon
CCCAAGGAGGACCGTGATTGAACGATACACCGTCACTGGTACAGATTCGAATGAGGCTGACCCGGGTAGTGCGCTTGTGATAATGGAGATAGAGCAACCCTACGCGAACCACAATGGAGGTCAGATTGGCTTTGGGAGTGATGGTTACCTCTACATAGCTATGGGCGACGGAGGTTCTGGTGGAGATCCACTAGGCCATGGGCAAGACACGACTACACTACTTGGCGCTCTGCTCAGGATTGATATTGACAACTCCGACACTGGTCTGAACTACAGCATCCCTGTGGACAATCCCTTTGCGGGTGATGAATCGAAACGTGGAGAGATCTATGCCTACGGCCTGCGGAATCCGTGGAGATTCAGCTGGGATCCAGAGACCGACTGGCTGTGGCTGGCCGATGTTGGTCAGAACGCTGTTGAGGAGATTGATGTCATCGAGAAGGGTGGCAACTACGGGTGGAACATCATGGAGGGCGACCAGTGCTACTCTCCTCCAACGGGATGCAACAGGACGGGATTGATTGAGCCCATCTGGACGTATGGTCATGATGTGGGTATCTCGATAACGGGAGGCTTCGTCTATCACGGGTCCGAGGCGACAGAGCTCACCGGGAAGTACATCTATGCTGACTATGGGACAGGCAAATTCTGGGCTCTGTCCTATGGCGTGAATGAAACAGCCTCAAATGAGGAGCTCTTGGATACGACACTGTCAATCGTATCGTTCGGGACCGATGCGGAGAATGAGCTCTACGCGCTGGCGTTCGATGGGAACATCTACTGGTTCGGCCCCGAGAGAACAGTCACAACTGGGACCGAGACAAGTCCTACCGCAGGACCCGATTTCGTTCCGTTCGTACTTGTTGGCGTCGCCGTATTGTCGATGCTGGGTATCAGCTTCGCCCTTCTACGGCGACGCTAGATATCTGAAGAGGATTTGGCAGGGTATCCACAGTATCCAACATTGATAAAAGGCGAAACTCTGTAATGCATAGTTCCCTGTTGGGAGGTTCATGTGCATTGGAGTCACAGAGAATCACTTTGGTTACCATGTTCCTTGGAATTCTGGTCTTGCCAGGAGTCATTCTTGGTATCGTGATTGCATCGCCCACGAGTCCCTCTCAAGTGGCGACTGCAGTGACCGTTGGGGTTGTCGGGGCGGACAACACACCCTCGGTGCTTACATCTCTTCACTTGGACAGCCAATCAGTAGTTGTCAATGAATACACGAGTGTAGATGAGGCGTTGAGCGATTCTACGATAGATGTACTCTTTCTGCTGGATACTCCGCTGGGGCCGTCTAGTCTGGCCGAGCTCCAGAGTTTTCTTTCTGACGGCGGCGGGTTGATGATTCTGCTAGGCCCCGCCATAACTTCGAACTCAACGGGTATGGCCGAGCTGGGGATCACAACCAGCAATTCCCTAGAGGAGGGCGAGTTTCAAGAGTCTGCGAATGTCGTGACGCGGACCGTTACAACAGACCATCCGCTGGCCTCTTTCGACTGGTCATCTGCCCCTGCGGCAGAGAAAGTCACTCTGCTACCCGAGCTGGATACTGGCACGGAGATACTTCTAGCAAATGATACAGGGTTTGGAACCTATGGCGAACCATTGCTCGTTCATCGCCAGGTTGGGGACGGTGACGTGCTTCTCTATACTCCGTGGTTGACTCTGAGCAACCCTGGAGAGGAGCCACAGACCAATCGAGAACTGACTCTCTGGCCTTACTATAACTATTTCATGTACAAGTCTGCTCGATATCTCGGAGACCAAGACGCGTACACCTATGCGGAGTGGACGTACTCTCCTGTTCCCCATCTTGAGCAGCAGTTGATCATCGGCCTGATTGTCTTGGCCATAGGCATCTCAACTGTGGCATCCTATCGAACCGTGAGAAAGAAGTCACGTGAGGAGGCTGAGGTCCTTACAGAGATTGAACGCGCAGAGCTCCTTGTGAAAGCTGAGGAGGAAGTCAGCGAATGGGAGGAGATTGGTATGCATCGGCAGCTTGGTGGATTCCTGATTCAGCTCTTCATCACACTACTCATCGTCCTGCCACGAGTGGTCCTCTCGATTATGATCTATCCTCGCTTCATCATGCCTTTCCCGCAGGCAGCTGGTTGGTTCTCCTTCAGTGTGAATTTGTTCTTGGGACTCTGGACGCTTTTCGATCTCGGTACGAGTGTTGCACTAGCGAAGTACTTCGCCGAGTATCGTGTCACGCAACCCGAAGAGGCTGTGAAATACGCTCAGATTTTTGTCTGGTTCCAGTGCATCACAGGTGTGGTGCAGATTACCGCTGTAGCATTCTTCGGGTCCATAATCTTCCCTCACACCTACCTCGCACATCTCTCGTACGTGTTCATAGCTCACTCCCTGTTCCAGTTTCCAGGCTTTACCCTACTATTCATCCATGTCTTCCGAGGCATGAACCGGATTGATATGCAGCAAATTATCAACATCCTCTACTACGCAATTTTCAATATACTGGGCCCATATCTCATGATTCTCGTGATGCGATGGTGGGGAAGTCAGAATCCTATCTTCGGTGAGGCGCTGGGTGGAGCAATCGGGCAGGCTGTTGGCTCTTATCTGACTGAGTGGCTAGCATTTGGTGTATCTCTCTATCTGTTCAAGCGTCTTGGATTCAGTCCGGGTACGCTCTTCCGTATCGACTTTGATAGGGAGCAAATAGGCAAAGCCTTGCGTTTTGGTGCCAAGTGGACGGTTGGCGCCGCGGCCGTTCCACTCGTCTGGTTCTACCAGATGCTTCTCGTGAG
This sequence comes from Candidatus Thorarchaeota archaeon, assembly GCA_004524435.1. GTDB lineage: Archaea > Asgardarchaeota > Thorarchaeia > Thorarchaeales > Thorarchaeaceae > TEKIR-12S. The sequence goes on from SDNO01000131.1 coordinate 2,781, forward strand.
CACCAATCTGCTAAACTGGTCAGCCTTACAGGGACAATACCAACTCGCATGGGACTTGGCAATCATGGTGAGTGTTGTGGGACTCTTCATGGAAGGAATGCTCGGTGGAATCTCTGAGTCATTCTCTCACGCAAAGGAGAAGCTTACCGAGCTCTACACGGCACAGGGGTTGAAGTATGGCGCATTCTTCGTATTTTGGTTGATTTCTGTCTTGGCTGCCATTGGGCCACGTGCCATTCTAGGCGCTGCTGGTCCAAACTGGGCGTATGCGGCGCACCTGCTCTGGTTCTTCCTGCTGTTCCAACTTATGGGTTTCTGGAGCTGGTTAGGGGACTGGATGTTTGCAGGTGCTGACAGAACAGGTCTAGCTGCCTCAGTCTGGATACTTGAACAAGGCGTACGGGCTATTGCGATGACCCTGTTTGTTGTTACTGAGCCAGTGGTATTCGGAGTATATCTTGGGGGAATGCCTGGAATCATCATCGGCTACTGTATCGGCCTCTTCATCAAGGATATTGTCGCATGGGTTCTCATCAGAAGGAAGATATCCGCGCCGAAACTCTATACATGGCAGAGCTATATCGGTCCTGCGCTAGCCGCTCTGGTTAATTTCGTCCTACTGGAGGTGCTTTCTCGGTTGATCTGGGGCGGAGTCAATGACATATTGACGTCAGCGCTCTTGTTCTTCATCGGAACCTTGCCCTCCCTCTTCGTATATTCGTTCTTCAGCGGTCTTACCGGGACCTGGGACGATCGAACCTTGAAGGAGTTCCGACGTGCCTCAGAGATGGTACGAATGCGGGGAATAGGTTGGCTCTCTCGGAGATTCTACGGTTCTATAGCACTCGGTGCCAAGATCTCGCCGCTTCACAACAGATATCCCATCGACATATATGACGAGGCAATGGCCGAGGCCGAAGAGCTCACCAAGGAGAAGAAACAACTAGTCATCTAGTCGGTCGAAGTCCAGCTGTGTCCTCTAATCCGGCTGGACTCTCCCCTCTTTTTCGAAAATGGAAACACGTGAAACTGAGAGAATGTGCAGGTCAGGAAAACAGAGGCTGTGAGCCCGATTACATCTCCATATCGATGATTTCTTCTGGCTCTGCAGCACGTCGAGCTTCTTCTTCGATCTTTCTCTTGATGAGAGTGACCAAGTAGCCAGCAATCCGGTTTCTTACTTTCTTACTCTTGACATCCGTATACTGTTCAACGAGTCTCTTGTTGGTTTCGAAGTCCTTTGTGAACTCGTTTGGATAGAGCCGGAGTAACTTCCTTGCTGCCGTCTTTACATAACGTGGTCGTATGCTGCCCACTATCAATTCACCGCTATTCTATGTACTTTGACGAAGCCTTTGGGCGCGTTTATAAACCATATGGTGGGTCATATCGGAGAAGGGGTTGTTCCTCATGTACTACAGCGACCTTGCAACAACGTATAGTGCGGTGGAGCAGACCTCGGGTACGCTGGACAAGATTGAGAAGTTCTCCGAGCTCCTGACTCGTGCTTCGGCAGATGATATCGAGAGCGTAATAGCACTGACCATGGGGAAGATCCATCCTGACTGGAAGGACGAACCTGAAGTTGGAATTGCTGAGAAGGTCGCAGTGCAGATTGTCGCCGCGGCCGCAGGTGTTCCCGAGTCAGAGGTGACCGACTCACTCAGAGATGTGGGTGATATTGGTGAGGTTGCTGAACAGCTTCTGAGCAAGAGTGCACAGGCAACACTCTTCTCGGAGGACTTGTCACCCAACGATGTCTACGAGGCACTCGATGAGGTCGCTCATTTGACAGGACCCGGGAGCGCTCGAGAGAAGATCTCGAAGATGGTAGGGCTCCTCTCGGATTCGGAACCCCTAGAAGCCAAGTACATACTTCGGACAGCTATGGGTGACCTACGCCTTGGACTAGGTGATATGACTATAATCGATTCACTCTCAGTGGCCTTTACTGGAGATAGAGAGGCTCGTTCCTCCATCGAGAGAGCCTACAATGTCAGTAGTGATCTCCCGTGGGTGGCGCGAGTCCTGTTGAGTAATGGTTTCGAAGAGGTGACTTCTGTGCACCCTCAAGTCGGGCGGCCGATTCGCATGATGGCTGCAAAGAAGTTGGCGACATCGGAAGAGATTCTTGAGAAGGTGGGGGGTCAGGCATTGGTCGAGTACAAGTACGATGGGGAGCGCGTACAGGCCCACAAGGATGGAGATAAGGTCGTGTTGTTCTCCAGAAGACAGGAGAGAATCACCTCCCAGTATCCGGATGTTGTCGAGATGGTGACGAAGCATCTGAAGCCAGAGGTCTGCATAGTTGAGGCTGAGATAGTAGCTATTGACCCAGACTCCCTTGAGATGCGTCCATTTCAAGAGCTGATGCGGAGAAGGCGAAAGACCGACATCTCGGAGATGCGTGACACAGTGCCTGTGGCGCTCTATCTATTTGACATTCTGTATGTTGAGGGCGAGGACGTCATGGATCGTCCCATGCTCGAACGCAGGACTTTGCTGGAGGAAGCCGTCAGCGATGCAGACAGGGTGCGACTCACGTCAGCAGAGTTAGTCAACAAATCCGAACGCCTAGATGAGGTCTTCAAGGATGCTGTCGCGACAGGTCATGAGGGAGTTATCGCGAAGGCCGTTCACGACGACTCCGTGTATCAGGCAGGATCTCGTTCATGGCTATGGATCAAGTTGAAGGCCTCGTACAAAGAGGGGATGGCTGATTCAGTCGATCTCGTTGTGGTGGGTGCATTCCATGGGCGCGGAAAGAGGACCGGCCTCTATGGAGCCATTCTTGCTGCAGTCTATGATGAAACAACGGACAGCTACCCTACTGTCTGTAAGATAGGCACGGGGTTCACTGATGAGATGCTTGTCGAGATGAAACAGCGATTGGACGACCTTGGCAGGGCGGAACGACACCCCCGGGTAGAATCCGATCTTGATGCAGACGTCTGGTTTGACCCCGAACTCGTGATAGAAGTGATTGGTGACGAGATTACAGTCAGTCCGACACATGTTGCTGGCAAGGGCATTCTCCACGAAGGGGGGCTTGCCATTCGCTTCCCCAGATTCACCGGTAGGTGGCGTGATGATAAGTCCCCCAACCAAGCGACCACCGTGGAGGACCTTGTAGAGATGTACAAGAATCAGAGACCAGAAGGACCCTGAGGCCATAGACATATTCGGCAGTTTTACATGGAGTGCGACTATTTGGTGAGCAGAGGTAAGTCGCCATGTATAGCATTCGAGTGAGTCATCACAAAATGAGCTTCAGTGCTGCACATTTTGTCTTGGAGGCCGGGGGATGTGAGAGGCTCCATGGTCACAACTACTTCGTTGAGATATACGTCGAGGGGCCGGTCGATGACCTGGGCATGGTGATGGACTTTCGTGACCTCAAACGAGATGCTATAGGAATCTGTGAGAAGATGGACCATCGATTCCTTATTCCTGGCGACTCGGAAGCGATACACTTCACCAAGGAGGCTGACTGCTACCGGATTGTCGTTTCTGAAAAGGAATACGTCTTGCCCATGTCTGACTGTGTCATATTGCCTATCACTGCAACAACGTCTGAGTATCTTGCAGAGCACATCGCACGCAGTCTAGACCTTCCCGAAGGACTGTCTGTCGAGGTGTGCGTGCAAGAGAATGTTGGCAGCCAAGGCTGCTACAGAATCCCGAGCACCTAGATGTCTGAGGGCCGGGTGGCGCC
>SDNO01000132.1 GCA_004524435.1 Candidatus Thorarchaeota archaeon
GTGAACCCAGTGACCTGAATGTCTCCATCAAAAGCAAGTAGAAGTACAAGGGGCCCCACTAGAGCCTCAGGTTCCACCCAGGGCCAGAGCAGAGGATTGTACCAGTGCATGGTGACATCGAGGAGAAGGTGGCTTAGCAGGCCAATGAGGGCTGAAACAACCAAGATTCTCGATATCTGACACTCCTCCGCAATTGTGTCCCTGTCGAGTCCGAACAGAAATGCGACGAGCTGCGGATAGATGAATACTGTGGCGAGGATTGCTGCAACCAGTCCCACTGTCATGGCGCCAATCAGGCTATGCAAAAGCAGGTGGTCAAATGGAAAGCCGGGGAATAGGATCCACATGAGGGGCACCTCGATGTCCGGCATGACAGATCCCACGGCCAATGCAGGAAGAGAGAGCCTCTGGTCTGCTCTCTTCAGTAGGTACGCAACCGGATAGTGGAAGGGCGTGAGAGGCACTTTGTCACCTCGGGGGAAAGCGTTGACAGAAGGTGTATCTTTTCCGTCTTAAGGGTTCCAATTGGACTATAACTGTACGCACGTGTTCGGGTATGAGTTCTCTGTCTCAGGCAGAACATTCAAAACGGACATGAGAGGTGTTTCCCAGACTACATCTGAGAGGTATAGACCGTATGCCCCGTGAGGATTTCGAGCGACTGAAAAAGATGCGAGAAGAGGCCAGAAAGGCCGGCGGCGAAGCAAGAATCAAGAGGCAGCATGAGGCCGGGAAGCTGACCGCCCGAGAGAGGATTGAGCGACTCCTTGACCCAGACTCATTCACCGAGATTGATGAGTTTGTGGTTCATCGTGAAACCAGCTTCGGAATGGCGAAGAAGAAGATTCTTGGCGACGGCGTCATAACCGGCTTCGGGACAATCAACGGACGCAAGGTCTACATATTCAGCCAGGATTTCACGGTCTTCGGGGGAGCGCTCTCTGAGAAATATGGCGATAAGATATGCAAGATTATGGATTTGGCCATGGAAACCGGAGCCCCGGTCATAGGGCTGAACGATAGCGGAGGTGCACGTATTCAGGAAGGAGTGAAATCGCTGGCTAGTTACGCACACGTGTTTCGCAGAAATACAATAGCTAGCGGGGTCATTCCCCAGATCTCTGCAATCATGGGGCCCTGTGCAGGAGGGGCTGTGTATAGTCCTGCCGTCACTGATTTCACTCTGATGGTCAAAGGCACATCACATATGTTCATCACCGGTCCGAACGTCATCAAGACGGTCACAGGCGAGGAAGTGAGCTTTGAGGAGCTGGGAGGTGCTATGACCCACAACTCGGTGAGCGGTGTTGCACATTTCGCCAGTGAGGATGAAGACCACTGCTTCGAGCAGATCCGTACACTCCTTAGCTACATTCCCAGCAACAATATGGCTGACCCGCCGCGTGTGGACACAGGTCATGCTCCAGACGACTATGACGAGTCTGTGGATGACATCGTCCCAACTGACCCGAACAAACCCTATGACATGCGCGATGTTGTTCGTGCCCTCGTGGACAACGGTGAGTTCTTTGAGGTGCATGAGCACTGGGGCCAGAATATGATGACAGGTTTCGCCCGGTTTGATGGTCGGTCTGTTGGAATCGTAGGTCAGAATCCTGCATACTTGGCAGGAACCATTGACATCAATGCGTCTGACAAGTGTTCTCGATTCGTCCGTTTCTGTGATGCATTCAACATACCGGTGGTCACGTTTCAGGACGTTCCCGGCTATCTGCCTGGCACAGAACAGGAGTGGGGCGGCATCATACGTCACGGAGCAAAGATTCTGTATGCTTATGCTGAAGCGACTGTTCCTCTGATCACCATCATCACTCGGAAAGGTTATGGTGGCGCCTATGACGTCATGTCGTCCCGCCATATCGGAGCCGATTTAGTATTTGCATGGCCCGGTGCTGAGATTGCCGTCATGGGTCCACAAGGTGCTGCCAACATCATCTTCAGAAAGGAAATCGCCGCAGCCGATGACCCCGAGGCAAAGAGGAAGGAACTCGTCGAGGAGTATCGAGAGAAATTCGCCCATCCCTACGTAGCTGCTGGTCTCGGTTACATCGACAAGGTCATCTTTCCACACGAAACTCGTCCCATGATATGCAAGGGCCTAGCTATGCTGGAAACAAAACGACAGAGCCGTCCCGCAAAGAAACATGGCAATATTCCACTGTAGCTACTAGATGCGTCTGCCTGAAGCGCGATATGGATTTATCATACATTTATCTTAAAAGCTCCTCCGGCATCATTAACGATAGTGATATACTATGCGCGCCAACAAGACCCAAGTCATGGCCCTCTGGGCCGTTGTGATGCTTGTACTACCTTTTGCCTATCTTCCTCTAGCTACGGCTTATGAGCCAGGAGATGAGGCGGAGGTATTCGGGCACACATTCACTGAGGAATACTGGACCAACGACTCGATCAATGTACAGACGGCCGGTGGGAATGCAAGTTTCACCACTTCCTACGTGCATGTTGATGAGTTCTCTGCGTTTCTGATAGCATTCAACCGAATCGTCACGAATGACAGCACAGAAATCATTCTACCCTACCAGCTCTTCGGAATGAACTACAAGACCCCTGAGAACAAGGAGGTCTTCATTGGCTCGATCTTTGCCTTCCTGCTCGTCCACAACGAAACATTCGGGGACAACAATCTGCCGGATGTGGGAAACGAGGATGCCTGGTACATCATACCGACATCCACTGCCAATCCTTGGGGAGATGTGACTCCCGATGTTGAGGCCATTCCGGTCGACAAGATTGAGGAAGGCCACTACAGATTCGGGATGCGTTACACCAACATGACTGCAAAGGTGGTTTCTGCCACTGGCGGGTTCTGGTTGAGCCTCTTGTTCCCGCTCATGACAGTCCTCTTCAGCGAGATAGTCATCGAGTATGACATCCAGATTGACCAGACAACTGGTGAAGTCCACGCCGAGACAGTCTATACCATTGGACAGATCAACCGTGCCAGAATCGGTTTCCAAGATAGAGATCCATCTGAGGTCATCAGTGAGACCATGGAGATCAGTGCGGTTCACTACCTCTCGACCTTCCAGAGCAACTACAATGTGACACGGAGCTCGAGCGGAAACCGGATTGATCCTCCGACGAGTACTGAGCTGCTGGATGACAATCTCACCATAACCATCGGTGATGATCAGGAGCGGGCATTCGATATCGGCCTCGGGAGAAAATACGATCTGATAAATGAAACAAGTGGAATGACGGTACTAGAGGACGTCAACGCATTGAACGCCCTGCTTGCAACCAACCCGGGAGATTTCCTCCTCATAGCCTGGCAGGCACCACTTTCTGCCTTCCTCTTTGCTCACATGGCCTATGGGCTGTCAAGTCGCGCGAGGAGTATGTACAATGGCCCCGGGAGCATGGCAACCAACGCACAGACAGCATTCCACAGTAGTCAATGGTGGTACTCAGTTAGCTTCCCCGAGTGGAACGGATTGAGAGTGCAACAGGACCCCGTCTATGTTGCGTACACAAATCTGGCTGAAGATGCTACGGCTCCTACGGGCGGCGGTGGGCTTCTATTGCTCGCAATCGGTGTGGTTGCAGTTGTGGCAATCGTCTGGGCTGTCAGGCGAAGATAGAGAACTCTCTGATCTCGGGCCCCCCTGGGGTTCGGGATTCCCTTTCTTTTCTCTTATTAGCAAACAGGGTAGGAATTCGGCGCTCTCGCGTAGCCTCTGCTCTTCTTGGAGTCCATCAGAATATACTCCAAATAGGTGAGTGTCTGATGAAAAAGCGGTGTCCGTGATGGTACGATATGCAGGTGATGGCTCTTCTGTGGACGATCCCATTGTCATCTCTAATGTGATTGGGCATTCAGAGGCCATACAAGCAGAGTATTCCTATCTCTCCCGGAAGCTAGGAGTGAGAGGCACTGACTGGGAGCTAGTGCGTCAGACTCTGCTGAGTCTCAATGACCGATGGATCGATCAGATGGATATCCGTCTTGTGGATGGAACCGAAATGACGCTGTTCTTTGACATCACCAACTATTGGGGAAAATTCGGTTGAAATCAGTTTCATTCATCGACAGTCCTTTATTGACAATCGGTTGACGAATGAGCTGAGTATGTATAGCGGACGAGTCGTACTATGAAGAAGGCAATGAGGATAGAACTTGAAGATGCACTTAAGGACGAGGGCCTAGATCCTGAGCAACCCAGCAATTGGCTTCAGCTGGCCTACAAGCTCTACAACGAGTCCCACCTTCCAGAGGCAGAAGCCGCATTTCTGTCGGCACTGGATCTGGACTCTGAATGCACCGAATGTTGGAAGGGACTCGGGGCTGTCCTGTTCACCATGAATAAATTCGATGAGGCCGAGTCTGCCTTCGAAACTGCTCTCCAGACCACGACGGAAGATGCAAACACTTGGTACAACCTGGGCTGTGTCTACAACGCTAGCAAGAGAACCGAGAAGGCGGTGGCGTCCTTCCGTAGGGCGTTAGAGTATGACCCCACGAACGCCGATGCATGGTGCAACTTAGGAGTGGCTCTGCTACAGATGGAGAATGAGGGCGAGGCTGAGGTAGCACTCAGGCAGGCCTTAGACCATGAGATGAATCACCTAGTTGCATGGGTCAATCTCATTCAGCTCTATTTACGAGAGGGTCGTGAGACTGAGGCTGAGCAGGCCTATCAGGAGGCATCGGACCGCATTCCAGATTTTGGGAGATATATTGACTCTATCGCACGTGTGGCTCAGAATACTGAAGAGCCGCGAACGGACAGGTGAAGACTCCGATATGAACGACTCTCGGTACAAAGCGAGTGTGAGATGACTTCTCCAGCTTCTAGCCTCTGGATTGGTTCTTGGTCCAATTCCACTTCAGAAGCTATGATTCCTTCATTCTCTTTTTTTCTGTTTCGAGCCTTGCCCCACAATAGTCACACTCAGCCTCCATCGGGCCAACCCAGTTCACAGACTCGTTGGAGAGGGCAGCCCCACATGTGGGACAGACAGCTGGCACTTGGTGGATGTATTCTCGGGTTCGGAATTCGATGACCTTGGTTGCTTGCCGTCTGGGCATATGGACTGGTGTCACTCTTTCAGAGACTGGTCTGGGCTCAGGTTCCCTATCATAGACCTCTATCTTGAAATACACGATCAGAATAATGCCGTAGATTGCAAGAATAACAGGGAGGAATGCACGCGGGGGCGAAGTGAAGGCATAGATGAATACTAGTACAAACAACATAGTCGTACAGACGAAGCAAAATCCCCCGAATTCAGTTTCAGACATGGTTGACTCCCTAGTTGATATCTAGTAGATTCCTCTATTAATTCTAGCTCGCTAGGGTTGGAAAACGGATAATCGTCTCCGGCAGTAAGGAACCGGAGGGTATCGTTATTTGAGGAAGAACACGCTCCAGATAGATGCTATTATATTGCCAGATGTGGCATGACCCGCGGGTCACAATGACGAAACTGCAGATTACGGATACAGTTCTCAGAGATGCACATCAGTCCCTACTTGCAACCCGGATGAAGACAGAGCATATGTTGCCAATCTGCGAGAAACTGGATCGGGTGGGTTACTGGTCCCTCGAGATGTTCGGGGGCGCAACTTTCGATTCCATGATGCGCTTTCTGGATGAGAATCCGTGGGAGCGACTTGAGAAGCTGAGGGCTGCTCTTCCAAATACACGTCTGCAGATGCTGCTTAGAGCCCAGAATGTGGTGGGTTATCGGCACTACGCGGATGATGTCGTTGAGGCATTTGTACACCATGCGGCGGAGGGCGGAATCGACGTCTTTCGGATTTTTGACGCCCTGAATGATATTCGCAACATGAAGCATGCGATCAAATGCGTGAAGAACGAGGGGGCACATGTTCAGGCCAGTATTAGCTACACCACCAGTCCCGTGCATACCCTAGAGAAATTTGTTGAGAAGTCTGCTGAGCTGGCTGCATTGGGAGCCGACTCGATTTGCATCAAAGACATGGCAGGTCTGATCTCTCCAGAGGCTGCTTACGATCTTGTAAAAATGCTGAAGGAAGATGTCGGATTACCTATACAACTTCACTCTCACTATACCAGTGGTATGGCTTCGATGGCATATTTGAAAGCGGCAGAGGCTGGCGTGGATGTTGTCGACTGTGCCATCTCTTCACTCTCTCTGGCAACGTCGCAACCCGCCACTGAGTCTATCGTTGAGGCACTCAAGAATACACCAAGGGACACGGGTCTAGATGTGGCGTTGCTTGCTGAGATTGCAGATTACTTCCGTGATATTCGCGGTAAGTACACAGGGTTTGAGGGGAGTCTCAAGGGAGTGAATCCTCAGGTTCTGCGTTTCCAGATTCCTGGAGGGATGCTATCGAATCTTGATAACCAACTGAGAGAGCAGGGCGCGCTTGACAAGTATGACGAGGTGCTAAAGGAGGTGCCAAGGGTTCGCGCAGAGCTCGGCTA
>SDNO01000133.1 GCA_004524435.1 Candidatus Thorarchaeota archaeon
AGTTTTATCGTGGACACTGTTTCCGGAACGAAAATGGTCGCAGGTATTTCAAGCATCCGGGAGGCGAAGGCTACTCCTTGAGCATGATTGCCAGACGATGCGGTCACAACCCCCTTCCTTCGCTGTTCTAGTGTTAGCTGGGCTAGCTTGTTCAACGCTCCACGCACTTTGAAGGAATTCGTGTATTGCTGATTCTCCAACTTGAGATAGACCTCTCCATTACAGATCTCACTCAGTTTCAGAGAGTACTCTAAGGCGGTCTTCTTCACAAACTGACCGATTCGCTGATGAGCTTGTTCAATCACCGGGAATCCGAATCTATCTTTGATCATTGCAGCACCGATTCCATTGGGGGGTGTGTCCGAATAGTTAGATCAGAGGGCTTCTAGATGTTCCTGAATGCGGTCCTCAGAATTATCAGCCCTCACAAAGACTGGCACATTGTCCAGTCCTGTTGCGATGTAGCTGGAGAGCAACCACGAACCTGGCGGAAACTCAAGAGTCTTGTCTAAGATACTGAGGTCGATCTGGAACGAACTGCTTACAACGGTCCTGTCGTAGGGCCTTGGCAACGTCCCAACGAAGAACGTGTGCAATTGTTGCATGATGTTCGTGTTCAAGTAGGCAATCCGCTGTGTGGCAATGGCCCCACCGAGACCGTATTTTCGTCCCTGTCGAAGCAACCTCTCTACAGCTGATGAGCATTGGTCCAAGAGGCCTGATGCCTTGGAGGGGATGAATTCCTGTGCTTCATCAAAGACAAAAAGAATCTGCGGCTTTATCTCGAAGCTTCTCTTGCGGTATCGCAGCGCAGCGCCGGTGAGGTTGACTACAAGCTCACGCAGGATGTCTGGGTCCGCGATTGAGATGCATATGACGCGCTCAGGCCCACTGAACATGCGAAGTATGTCCTTCACGGTTGTCCCTGAGCTCCTTGCACGCTGGCCACGTGCAATGGTTGCCTTCAGGCTATCCCTGGTTGTTGCCCAGGCATAGACCGTTGAGCGATCGCTCACTTTGAACTTCTCGACTGCCTGCTGTGCACCCACAGCGAAATCATCCACGAATGCCTTGTCAATGACTTCATTCTGACTCTTATCGGCCATCTCCATCCAGCCCACAACAAAATCCGCAATTTCATCCAAGGCCTGTACATAGTTTGGACGGCCAGTGCTGTCAGACCTTAGGGTGGATATCTCATGGAGTATCGAGGCATAGGATGGAATCTGTGTCTGTGGTCTGTTAAAGAATGTGACAATTCCCTTGTCGTACAACTTTTCCAAGGCGTTGTTAGCTCGTTTGTCTTCTTCGAAGTCTCTTGGCTTCACAATAGCTCGTGAGAAGTGCTCAGCGGTCTTTGCTTCTTCCTCAAGTATGATAGTAGACTTGATGGAGTCATCAGCAAGCACATCTGCAAGGAGGAACGGATACTCGCAGCTTATGTCGAAGAGGACAAGCTTGGTATCATCTGTGTGATAGAGGATGCGCCGGAAGAGATTGGATAGTAGGTTGGACTTTCCCCCACCTGTAAAGGAAAACACACCGAAGTGGTATCGGATGAGCTTGTGCAGGTCAACATAGATTGGCACCTTGGCGTCTGACTCCATGAACATGCGCAAAATACCGATGCGAGGATCTTTCTTTGGATCCGCAGTTGTTGTCTTTCTCTTGAATCCCATGGCCTGCTTCACTTTCGAGTTGTATATCTCATCTACAGTCTCCATATTGATGACATGTACCTTTGAACCGATGAGTGGGTACGAGAAACCTTTCCTGAATTCAACTTCACCATCACTGCCAATGACCAAGTCGTAATTGATGGGGATGGCCGTCATATGAACCATCATAGTTGATTGATCGTCTGTCCCCCAGTCGGGAACGGCCTGCTCAATGATCTCCATCTGCAGCGGGAAGTAGTGACTGTCACTTACCCCGCCAAGGCCGTAATGTAGTGGCCAGACCTTGGAGATCACCATGACGGTATAGCGATCAATCTGCTGCTTCTGTGATCTCTTTGACTGACCCCGGAAGTTCTTGACTGCAAGCATCATCCCCTCCTCGAGCTGTGCCATGAGCTCTTTGTGGTATCTTATCTTGATTCTGCAATCGTATCTCGCGGCAGAGCCTGCCCACTCTGAAGTGTAGTTGGCGGCGACAGGTATGACTCTTGCAAGTACTCCATCGAATGTTCCTTCAAAATCTGTGAATAGGTGCTCAGGTATGTCTCCTTGTTTGTTCAACGTCTGACCTCCTCTCTCGAAATGTGCTCAGATAGAATATGAATTCACGCAGCTCGGGACGGTTGACCAGCCAACTTCCTGTGCTGGCCACCATTGAATTGAACTGGTTGAAGTAGAACTTCGCGACTTTGTCTGCAACGTACAATGGTCTGAGGTGTCCAAATAGCTCAGGTATGCTAGGGCTGGTCATCCGCCTGAATACCTGTAGAATGAATCTCTGGATCGGATTGTTGGCTTCATGATAGAATATCGCATCCACCAACTCGGGGTCGTCGGGATGTCCCCCATAGTCGTGTTTGAGGGTTGCTGAACACTCTTCTCGATCATCGAATCCAGGATATGCAAGCCTGTCATAGAGAAGCACATTGCTTCTCAGTTTTGGATCGGTCTTTGCTTCTGACAGCTGAAAATACGCCTTGAGGAACATCTTGTTTAGCGATATCTGATTCCTTCTTGCTCCGGATACAAGACCCTTCCGGCCCTCCAGATGAGGTACAATGGTCTTGAAGGCAGTGTCATATTCAACTGTGGCCCACGGTACGTCCAGCCTGTCACGCTCTTTCAGCGAAACCCACTGCAGAATCATCCGGTCCGTATCGGGGACATCCGCACCACTCTCTTGGAAGCCGCCTTCGAAATGACCTGTATAGTTGAGCACCGGCAGCAGTTGACGCTTGAGGTCCCTCGCCGATGTGTCTTTTGCCACCCCGATCAGCAGCTTGCGCTTTTTCCAGCATTTCATCGTCACCAAGTTCAGTGAAACAAGGCTCAGAAATGCTAGGTCGTTGGTGGTTAGCCAGCGGGAATCAATCTTGAAACGGTCCCGAAAGGTGACATCTGGATCTTCAGAGAAGATTCTCTCACATACATCAAATACAAGTTTCTCGAGTCTTGGTAAGAGGTCATGCATCGACGGCACAACGGTGAAGTGTTTACCTTTTCGCCGTATCACCGCCTTTGCCTCCCCCTTTCCTTTCATTCCTGCTTGAAGTTCTTTGTCTAGCCTATCGAGTTGGTGGTCAGAGGTAAGACCCAGTCTATCCGCAATCTCATCTCTCTCCAGCCCAGTAGGATACTGATCGCGCAGTTCAACCACTATCCTTGGCAGAAGGTACTCACCTCTTGCCGGAGGAATCTGCAAGTCTTTGTTTCCAAACAATCGACGTGCATAGATCCAATCAGTCTTGGAGAACCGCTCTCCTTCAAGCTTGTAGCCAATGAGGCCGCATTCCTTATCGAGATTGACACGGAAGTCCGATGTTTCTGCATAGAACGAACTCAACTCTGAGGATAGCACTCGATCCATGAGTAAGACATCCACATCGTTCGGCTCAGTGACAAGTTTCAGAGCTAGATAGAATTCTGATAACCCCATCATATAGTCGGCAAAAGCAGAATTGTCGATAATCCAGCTGTCCGTCTGGCTAATCATTTCATCAACGGCGCCTTCCTCATCACGAATCAGGACTGTCTGGTCTATGTAAGGCACTTCGTTGATGTAGACAGGTAGAACTGAAGATATCCCAAGTCCACTGTCGATGAATTTCTCCTCGTAGGCAATGTCGAATTCACCGCTATCATGTACTGTGAGTTCGCCTCGGTTAGCATATGCTCCGGCAAAGAATATCAGAAGGTCAAAGACAGCGTTCTTGCAGACGGTTCCATCCACACCTGCGAACGAAATCTTACGCTTTCCAAAGAACTCATCGACAAAGGAAGTGTCGAGTTTAGAATCGGTGTATGAATGCAAGAGCTGGGAGAGGAAGGCATCGTAGCTTCCCTCTAATGCCTCGAATCGCGTCTTGTATGATGACACTTGTTCTTGGGCACCTCCAACGAGGAGATCTCCTGTGCGTTTCAGACGTCTACCGATTTTCGACCCATCTTCATTCAACTATGTTCAGCCACGCCCCATGACTCCTAGGTAACGTGGCATAATAAGAAGGTATCTCGGAAGTTCCGAGTGTCGATCAGTCTTCTCTCTGAGATACCGTCACAGACCTCAACGCGATGGTGAGTGGAACCAAGGAAAGAAAACCAAGAATGCCGGCAATCATGAACAGGACCCTCAGGCTATCTGTGACGGTCCAGATCCATGCCCCCACATTTCCAGCCAGAATGCCGGTCGAAGACATGATGATCTGATATGTTCCAAGTGCTCTTCCTTTGTGCTCATCTTTCACTCCCTGTACAATGAGGGCGCGCTCAGCCCCAATCCATAGCATCACTGGAAAGGCCCAGACGACATTGATGAAGAGTAGGAGATTCAATCCACGTCCTATTGCCAAGAGCCATATTATGCCCGTGTTGGCTGCAATTGCTGACAGAAGAGCGCCTCGCCTCCGCCTATCAGCCAAACTTGAAACGCTATACATCACTAGCACAGACGTCAAGGAGAACGCACTGTACGTATAGCCGTATGTCGTCGGGTCTATGCCCCACTCGCCGACACAGAGATTGCCGAGGTAGTAGAATGCCATGTTCCAGGTGAACGAGAAGGCAAGCATGCCACCGACAAGCCTCCAGAAGTCTGCACCGAGTTCTCGGATGGGAACACTTCGACCCTCACGAGCTCTTGTCTGTACTTCTATGGAGAGACTTTCTCTCAATCCGCCAGCCGTGGCAAACAGTGCAACTGTTGAACCGATGCCCCCGAGCAGGAGCAGGGTCCTAGCATCGATGTTGGCAGTCAGTAAGATGCCTGCTAGGACAGGCGACAGGCCATCCACCAAGAGTGCCGGTAGCAAAACCATTGTGAATCTTCTTGCAGAGTCAGCACCTCCATCGGCCGCAATCTCGTCTGCAGGAACCGCCCGAGATATGATCAGTACGAAGCTCCAACCGAACTGTAGAATACCGTACCAGAGTGTGATGAAGGGCCATATCGGATAGAGATAGAGCAGGAAGAGGCCCAGTGACATAGGTAGGAATGACACGATCATCGTACGTCGCCTGCCTATCGTGTCTGAAACGATGCCTGATACCGGATATCCCAGTATGCCGACTAACAGTCCGATAGTGACATTCAGGCCTATCTGCCAAGGTTGCAGGATTTCTTCCAGGAAGATAGTGAACTGCCACGACCATATGCTGATTGAGAACTGCGCCACGCCCGTCACTATTGCCAGCCGCCAAAGGTTGGGGCTCAAACCTAGAAATGACTGAGCAGGCGGCATTCCATTGAGTCCAGTAGTCCCAGGTCGATGCATGGTTCTTACGGTCAATTCCCTGCTCATGTTAACCTCTTAAATCGGTATCCGTATATGCGACTCTGTCTGAACGAGCTCTGAGGTGACTTGAACCCTCTTTGGAGGCCACTTCTTACAATCACATCAAGATTTCCTTTTGAAGCGGAAAATGAACAGAAGCAAGACCACAATCGCAGCTCCTGCACTTGCTATGAGTATCACCAGTGGTAGCAGAGGATCCATGACCGGTTCTGTTGTTGTAGTCGTAGTAGTGTCGGTTCCAGTGGTCGTAGTTGTGGTAGTCGTTGTTGTAATGGATGAGAGCACGGTCACGAACACAGTGTCACCATTGCTGTTACCTGAGTTGTCATAGACCACAAGGGTGTAGTTGTAAATGCCCAGAGTCAAGCCATCGACGCTGACCAGTATTTCAGAACCATTCCACTCATCGGAATAGCTCAATGAGCCATTGACATACAGGTCATATTTGTCAGGATACAAATCAGATGCACTCCAAGTAATATTGTGGCCTGAAGTGCCTCCTTCATACGCGATATCTTCAGGGCTGTCTATAGTTGGCGGAGTGGTGTCTACCACTGAAACGAACACAGTGTCGCTGCTCCAGTTCTCAGAAGTGTCGTAGACCACCAGTGTGTAGTTGTAAGCGCCCAGAGTCAATCCATCGACACTGAGCGATAACTCAGAGCCATCCCAGTCACTTGAGTCGATGAGTGACCCGTTCCTGTACACCTCATAAAGGTGGGGGTTATTGTCCGACGGACTCCACAGAATACTGTGGCCTGTGGAACCCTCTTCGTAATCGATGTCGGCAGGATTGTCTATCGTCGGGGGAGTGGTGTCTACCACGGAAACAAGCACCTTATCACTGTTCCAGTTCTCAGAGGTGTCGTAGACCACTAGGGTGTAGTTGTAAGCACCTAGATCCAGACCGTCAACATCAGCGAGTACTGAAGACCCATCCCAGTCACCTTCGTGTATCAAAGACCCATTCCTGTACACCTCATACC
>SDNO01000134.1 GCA_004524435.1 Candidatus Thorarchaeota archaeon
CAAATACCACCAGCTATACAGGCTCATTATGGCCGGTGGGGAGTCCGTTTCAGGGTTCTCAATGGCTGCGATCTTGTCCTGAATCTTCTCCTTTGGCTCACTCAGCATCAACCAGATTATTCTCATGAAGTGACGGTTGGCCTTGTTTCTTTGCGCAAGCGGAATCTCGTCTGTTATTGCTTTTCACCTCCTAAACATTTGTGTAGTAGGCATGGTCTGTTTCTGCTTTAAGATTAATTATCAAAATATCAGTCAACATAATGCTCGAAATCTGGCCGTTTGGTGGTGTGTGGAGGGAGAGCGACTCCCTCCGGAGGTGTCCTCATGAGGAGATATACGGGTGCTAGGGATGGCACAACTATGCGAACTCGTATTGCCGATTCCACACTAGGTATGAAGACACCTCTAGCATACAGTGGGCAGTTCTGGTATAAGGCCGCGTTAGAGGGGGTCCTTCCAAATCTCTCTTTTGGGCAGGTCTATGTTCCGATTTGTAAAGACCAGACTTGACAAAAGGTTCCGAACGCGCGAGTCAGCTAGCCTATCAGACTGGTTTTCCGCTCAGAATCGGGCGCCTTGCTTGCCGCCCGCATTGGCGTCAGAGATCAGAATGGAGATCTGATTCCAGAATCCAATCTTTCTCTTCTTGACGCCCCTTGTTCATCTGCTCAGGAGCTCTCGTCAGTGCTAATCCCCGGAGGCCCCCAGCGCATCGTTGGAGAAATTCCTCTGCACGGCCATTCGACTTGTACATGCTGTAGATCATACCTGCCTCCACATCATCAACATCAGGATGCTTGATGACCTCGTTGACGATTGCATTGATGTCATTGGGATACCGCACGGTCATGTAGTGGATAACACAGTCTGAACGCGTGGCGAAGAAGGAGAACCAATGTTCCTCTGGATATCGACCTGCCACCCAATCGGCTGACTCTTGTGGGTTGATTCCAGCATCCGTGAGCCAGGTCTTGAGTATGAAGTTGATGTGGCCGCATTGCGTCAGATTGAGCTTGATGGTCATGTATACACCATCGGACTGACAGAATTTGTGGAGATAACGACGGATTGTCTTGGAGTTGTATCCCGTGCTGTCTGCTAGCGTCTTGATTGGTACTCGTGCATTCTTGATCAGCAGCCGCAGGATATCTATCTCAGATGGACTGAAGGCAACTCTTTCGCCCTGTGTGGTGTACCTGCACCGTCCCGTTCGCTTATGAGTACAGAGTTGGTGAAGGTCGCTGAGTTCGATGTAATCAATACCCTCCATCTCCTTGAGGCAAGACACGAACCTGTTCCTCTCTTCCGGGTATACCTCGGAGAATACAAGATACCGATTCTTCCCCATGATGAGCGCATCTCCTATGCAGGGATTCGACTCGAAGGCTTTCAGAATCTGAAGCTTGCTTGTATTCTTCCCTGCATGTAGCTCCGCGAACAACCAGTCCACTCCAAGGGACATCTGTGAGATCTCTGCGACAAATCGTTGAATTACCCCTAGCTGCCTGAGCCGCTGAACGCGATAGGCTATCGTGGGGCATGTGACCTGGAGTTTTCTTGCTATGCTCCGATAGGACTCTCGACAGTTTTCCATGAGCCTTGCTATTATCATTTTGTCAAACATATCCATCTGCATCACCGTACCATCTTCGTGAAAGAAATCCGAAACGTACACAAAGAACGCCCAGCACCATGAAGGTCCTGGGCGTGTGCACAGAGTGCCGTTTGACCCGAATCACCAGGGCAGGTCGATCCTGAAGTCAACAACCTGACTCTGGCCGGGTGTTGCATCAGATGGCAAGTCGATCCGATGGGCAACTTCTTGGTTCCAGCCAGGATTGGCGTCAGACGGGGTGTCGATTCTATGATCGACCACCTTGACCTCTCCCAGATCTTCACGGGCCATTGCTGCCTCTCCGCCGGCACTTCGGCCCAGAGTGAACACACCAGCGAAACTAGTGATCATACCCAGAGCGAATGTGCAGAGAAGGAGGCAAGCCGCTATCCTTCCAATATTTTTCTTGTTCATTTCATCACCACAGTTCTTGACGGGTCCATCCCCGCGATCTCTCACGAGAACGACTTGTATGGTACATCGCACAGGAGGAGTATAAGGCCGCGTTAAGTCGGAAGCTTCCAAAGACGGCCTCAGCGCTCAGAAATGACCGATTTGGAAGACACCTCCTTAACAAAACGGTACTGGGCTGTACAGTCTTCAAGCCCAGATGCTCCTGCTGAGGTAATACCGTGTGAAACTTCTAGGAATGTTTCTACAGAGAGGAAAAAACAGGTTCGAAAACAGATCCAACTGGAATCGGCGGTCCATCTCCACAGGGTCTCTCAAGATGGTAGATAATCATGGTTTCCACATCCTGGATGAAAGGAATCTGATTCAATTCGCCTATGATTCTCTCTACATTGGCTAGGTTCGCACTTGTCATATAGTTCACAAGCACAGGTGTACTCGAGAGTAAGAAAGACATCCAGTGTTCCAGAGGATAATTCTCTTCCAGCCAGTACACAATCTCACCCGGCGACCTCAGTTCTTCAAAGGTGATCTTGAGGAGAAAGCTGACACAATCACTCGCCGAAGGATTGACTCGGATTGTTAAGTGCACACCCTGACTACTCTGCAGTCTACGAAGAATACGTCTTACCCGTTTTGGTCGGTATCCGGCCCTCTCGGATATCTCCAGCAGAGAGACTCTTGCATCTTGCGCCAGATACTTCATGACCTCAAGCTCAGAGTCAGAGAAAGACACCCTCTTCCCCCTCGTGCTGTATTTGCAGTCGGAGCCCAGTTGAGTTGTCGGGAGCTGCTGCGCAGGGAATAACTCGATCGTTCGCACGCCATCGAGCCCTCTGAGGAATCTCCCGTATTCATACATTCCATCGGGCAACGGCAGTTCGGCAAAGATTACGTACTTCTTGGAGCCAACTGCGAACATCTCGTGTGTGTACGCATGGCTGCAGATCTCGTCGGCAAGACGAGCCCTATCCTCAGAGTGGTCTGTCGTGACCTCTGCATATGCCCACCCCAATCCTAGAGTCTCTTGGGATAGATCGATGGTGAAAGTTTCTATCACACCTGATTCTATCAGGTTGTCCACCCGTCTCTTCACAGTTGGGCAGGTCACTCCTAGCTCCCTTGCCAGCTCTCGATAGGAGGTCCTGCAATTCCTGAGGAATCTCAGAAGCAGCGTCTTATCGAGTTCATCTATCATAGTTGGACCTCCGTTCGAAAGCACACGCATCTCCATATCTTAATGTAATAGTATTAAGTCTTAATGCTTAATAAATATATGCTTTCAATCTTAATACAATAGCAAAGGATATTAGGACTTATCTACACATAAACACACGGGAAGAAACGTGGTGAGCAACGTTGTCAGGAAAGAAGGACAAAGAGGGCGGTGAGGCCGCGCTGACTCTCAAGGAGCGCATCCTTGGCGAATTGCAGTCAGACGAATTGGAGATCAAGAAACGCGAAGTGCATGTCATGACTCGACTAAGTGCTGACATCGTGGACA
Organism: Candidatus Thorarchaeota archaeon; assembly: GCA_004524435.1. Classification (GTDB taxonomy): domain Archaea; phylum Asgardarchaeota; class Thorarchaeia; order Thorarchaeales; family Thorarchaeaceae; genus TEKIR-12S. The sequence goes on from SDNO01000134.1 coordinate 3,531, forward strand.
TCATCGACACGCTGGTGGAGCTTGAAGTGTTCAGGAGTAGATCGGATGCAGTTTCAGCCTATGTTGAGAGCGCCATTGCATCTCAGATGGACATGTATGAGGATGTTCGAGAACTTGGCAAGCAACTCGACGAGATGAGGGAGAAGGCCAAACGGATGGCCTTCGCTGCAATCCAAGATAGAGATGAATAGAACGACTGGTCTGTTCGTGGAGAATCTCACGAGAGTGGTTGTAGGACTCGAATCCGGAGTGACCCCCTAGGACTCCGTGAGCCTCTTCAGGTCCAGGTCACCAACTCGCGCCCGTATTGTCCTGCCGATCTGTTCAATCTCCTTTCGGATGTCCTCAATCTGCTGCCCGCGCCGTGCAATCTCCTTCTTCTTGCGTTTCTCAATCTTCATGTAATCCTCATATGCATCGGCCCATTCCTGTCGTGTTTCCTTGATCTGCGTCTGCAGGTGCTCATACATGAGCTTCTTGACATGGACGATATTTCTGAGTTCAAGAAGTCGGGTTTCATATTCTGACGTGAGGTCTGCCAGTTCCTCCTCGGCATCTGTAAGATTGGCACGAAGCTCAAGGAGTTTGGTCATCCGTTCTCCAATCTCTTCCTCCTGCAGGTGAGGCGAGTCCTTCATGAGTGACGTGATGGGGTCAAATCCGGTTTCGGAGGAGGCGCTATTCGCCGCGGAGGCAGTCATCGAGTTGGCTGTCTCTGTGGAAGGAGTAGGCGTGGAAGAAGTAGAAGGAGCGGAAGGGGCAGGTTCTCCCTGAGCGGGCTCGATGGCCTTGGTTGCTTCCGCTTCGGGTGAAGATGATTCTTTCCTCTTGGCTCGAAGGCGCTGCTCTACTCTCTCAACCATCATACCCGTCAGTTCGTGGAACGCCTGGTCGATGTTCTCGCCTGTCAGGGCTGAAGTCTCGATGAAAATGGCAGGTGTCTTCAGTCTCTCACTGAATCTATCGGCGAACTCCTTCCCCTCCTCCGGCATGACCACTTCATCCTTGGGTCGTTGCGGTCTCAGGTCAATCTTGTTTCCGGCCACGATGAGGGGTGGGAGCTCTCCCATGAATCCATACGCCTCAACGAGCCACTTGGAGGCATTGTCAAAGGAACTCCGGTCTACCACGGAGTACACGAGGATTATCCCGCCACAGCCCTGGTAGTACTTCTGGCGGAGACTCTTGAAGAGGGGCTGACCTGCTATGTCCCAAATCACCAATTGTGTTTTTTTGTTATCGTACACCAGGGACTTCTGCGCAAAATCGACTCCAAGTGTGGGGATGTAACTCGCCTTGAACCCCTTCCCTAGGTACTCCTGCCTGATCGAGGTCTTGCCAACGTACCCATCACCAATGAGGCAGACTTTGAATTGTCTGCGGGGTCCGCTCCTCATTTCCTTTAGCTCCCTCTCTGTGGAAGGCGGCGCATTCTCATATATTGTTTCCAGTCTTTATAGGGATATTGTGGGCATTATTGACGTTTCTTTTGGCTTAGAAATGCGCAATCCCTAGATGGGGGGCCGAGGTCGGGAACGCTTTTACGGATTCCATCCGACGTGCACCTGCAATGAAGAGCCACACAAAATACCTGACATTCAATGTTCCAAAACGAATGGATCTGATCCACATAACACCTGAGGTTCAGAAGGCCGTTGCAGAGAGCGGAGTACAAGAGGGCCTCTGCCTGGTGAACTCGATGCACATCACCGCCAGTGTCTTCATCAATGATAATGAGGGTGGCCTGCATGAGGACTACAAACGCTGGCTGGAAGAGCTTGCACCACATGAACCTATCAGTCAGTACCAGCACAACCGGACTGGGGAGGACAACGGAGATGCCCATCTAAAGAGACAGGTGATGGGGCGCGAGGTTGTCATTGCCATCACCAAGGGAAGGCTGGACCTAGGAACCTGGGAGGCCATCTTCTACGGAGAGTTTGATGGCCGTAGACCGAAGCGTATCCTAATCAAGATTATCGGCGAGTAGTTGGACCGGCTCAGCTTCATCGCCGACGGAAAAGGTTGCTCTTGAGTCTGAGGACCGACTTCAACACAACGCCATTCTGAAGGAACCTGAGCAGGAGAGCGGAACCCACTTGGAGCAAGCTGCGTCCGAGTTCGACGATGCGCAGCGAACAATGGATGATTTCACTGATATCTTCCCGATGTCATGGGAACGCGACTTCGAGGACGGAGACCGCGAGAGAGGAGCACAACTTCTCACTGATGCACAGATTCATTTCAAAAATGGGCTCAAGCATATGCATAATGCCTTGAATCCTTGGAAACAGTGAAGAATGGTAGAGCAAGAGTTGCCCCAGCCCAGGCCCACTCGCCCTATCTTCTCTTCCTCTGACAGCAGCTCTTGTGCTTTCCCTTGCTGTGATGAATCATGATGTTTCCGCCGCCGAGATAGCCAGAGAGACCAAGCCCATTCTCGTGATACACAACGCCGTTCGGGTCGTAGATACGAATCTGGAACATATCCTCGCCTCGCCGTCTACCCTTGTCCCATACGTCAACTCTCAGTCTGTAACCATCACTGCAAATCATGCATCCTGTGCGCAAGTTGTATCTGATGATGAATGCTGTGGCCTCGAAGAAGGCGTGATCTTCCTCGATTGCCAGTCCCAGGATGGCCTTGCTCTTGACAACACAGTACCAGTCGCCATCCCTGTACGTATAGACCAAGTGCCCCTTGGCATTTCCTCTTCTATCATACCGAACGACGAAGGCGAAATGGCTTCGGCGTCCATTTTCGTCCCAGATCCAGCCTCCTCCGACTATGAAGTCGCGAGTTGGCTCGAATATTGTCAGAAGAGTCTCCTCTGTGTCCGGCGCCTCATAGTAGATGGATTCCATCCTGACTATGACCTCGTACTCCCCCTTGGAGAGAGTGGGAATCTCTGCCGA
>SDNO01000135.1 GCA_004524435.1 Candidatus Thorarchaeota archaeon
GCCTTCGTCGAGGAACCTGATATCGACGGGAAGCTGTCCAAGACAGGTTCTTGGTTGATGGTTCTCAATCCCGTGCTCAGCGGTGAAGGTGTTGTGGGGCCAATACGATTGACATTGGAAGGTCAGGAAGTCTTGGTCAACAAACATAGCAATACCCTCCAGTTTGACATAGAGCCTGCACCCTCGGATCTTCATGTATATCTCTCTCCTGCTGATATCACCTGTGGGCTTGGAGACGAGCTAATCTTTGATGTCGAACTGCTGAACAAGGGCGGTGGTGCAGCGAACAACATAGACGTCATGCTGAAGCTGACACCTGGGCTAGAAACCTCGATTGGTAGCGAATCAAAATCCATCCAGTTCATAGGAGTCGGTGAGAGAATGAGATTGCAGTTCTATATTCGAGCTGTACAAGTCGGGGATCAGTCCTTGGTGGTAACTGCAATATCGCCCGACGGGTCAATAGAATTGGAGGAAACAGGGATTGTTCACGTGGACTAGTGGAGCATGTCTACTTACCTTTCTTCTTATGTCGCTCGTCCACGATGTCTAGGCAGGCGCCCATGACTTCTTGGATAGTTTCTTCCTCATCGAAGCCTCTGTGGATGTCCTCAGCGGTATCAAGGTCACCCTCTGTCAGAGCCTTACTGAATGAGAGAAGCGTCTTGAGCCACTTCCATCTTGTCTTGTCGATTATCTTCTCCGCCTTTTCGATGCTCGCTTGGGCCGTTTCTTTCTCCTCGATAGTCGCATAGCCCATAGCAGCAAGAGACAGGTCGATTACTGCTCTCTCAGCCTTTCCGTCCTGCAGTGCTCGCTCAGCAGCCTGGTTGTAGAGGTCGCCCATGTTCTCCGCGCAGGTGAGGAAGTAGTCCTTGTTGCCCAGCTTATGACATGCGTATGCAGCCCAAAGGTAGGCCTGTGCAGCAGTTTCAATCATATCCTCTTTGAGTGCATACTCTGCGGAGTTTTCGAATAGGGTCAACGCAGTGTCATGCTCACTCACCTTTCGGTACTGGCTTGCAGCTTCAAAATACGCGCGTGCCGCTGTTCTGTACTCGTCTTTCTCAACACTTGTCTCAGCGTGAATGTAGTAGTTCTCAGCCGCCAGTCTGGTCATGTCAATAGCCCGGTCCAGATAGCATTCAGCCGCCTGTTTATACTGATTTCCTGCTTGATAGAATCTCTCGGCCTCTGCGAATTCACCGGCGAGCCTTTCCCACTGAGAGCAATCGTCTTCCATGTTGTCTTCGACCCCTATGATGTCAGCTAGGCCTAATCCTCACTGACTCGTTTCGACTATTTAGACCTGTGCTGTACAAATATGTTGCTGCGGTGAATGAGCTATCTGAAATCTCGACTAAGTCTTCTATTTTTCGGATGACTCGAAGTCCTCAAGAATCTCCTTTGCTCGTTCGACCTTGATTTGCTCCTCTCTCACTAGTTGCTCTGCAACCTTCTCAATCAATTCGCCCTTTGCTCCTGCTGTGGCTGCTACATTCCTTGCGTGAAGTGACATGTGCCCCTTCTGGATTCCCTCCGATGCCAGAGCTCTCAGTGCTGCAAGATTCTGGGCAAGACCCACAGATGCAATAACGTGACCAAGCTCCGTTGATGTTTCTACTCCGAGAATTCTCACACATGCTCGTGCCACAGGATGGACCTTGGTGGCTCCTCCAACTAGGCCCACAGCCATGGGTATTTCTATGCTTCCAGCGAGGTTTCCCTCTGCAGTCTTCTCATACTTCGTGAGGGAGCCGTAACCATCCTTCGAGGCATAGGAGTGGGCACCTGCCTCTATGGCTCTGAAGTCGTTTCCCGTTGCAATAACCACTGCATCGATTCCGTTCATTATGCCCTTGTTGTGTGTGGCACAGCGGTAGGGGTCTGCCTCAGCGAAGGCCCAGGCAGCGATGATGCCATCAACCACCTCTTCCCCTCCAAGCAGCTCCTTATCAAAGACCGCTCTTGCATTCACGAGCCGAAGATCTGCAAGATTGGAAAGGATACGCAGGAGCACCCTCCCGCCTGATATGCTCTCTATCTTCGGCGCAATGGCCTCCGCCATGGTGTTTACAGCGTTGGCTCCCATCGCATCCTGAGTGTCAACAATAAGTTCGGTTATCAGCATGGGGCCCACTGCAGAATCAATCACTCGGACTCTCACGTCCCGGGCTCCTCCTCCAAACTTGACAAGGATAGGATCCTGTTCGTTTGCCAGTTCGATAATCTCTTGCTTCCGCTGGAGTATCTTGACCTTTGCTTCAAATGGCGCAGGGACCTCCACTGCCTGTACCTGGGCAATCATCACGGGTCCACTGTCAGTTGCATGAAATCCTCCGTGAGGACGAGCTATTCTGGCAGCATTGCTCGCGGCTGCAACGACGGAGGGTTCCTCGATGGCCATGGGGACCAAGTAGTCCTTGTTGTTGATCTGGAAATTGGTGGCGATTCCTAGGGGGAGCGTCATCGTGCCAACCACATTCTCAATCATATGGTCCAGGATATCCATGTCCATCTCAGAGGGATTGACCAAGGGGGCTATCTCTTCTTCAGATAGACCAGTCAGCTCCTTGAGCTTCTTGACTCTCTCTTCTCTCGAGAGCTTGTAGTAACCAGAGATTCTAGAATCATCAACCATATTCCATCCCGCAGGAAGGTCCGGCCTGAGATTCCTAATAAGACCTGTGCCTTAGTCCATTGTCAAGACCATAGGTTTAAGAAACAGCCCAGCAGACCTCCTTTTGGTATTGCAGCATGACTTCAGAAGACGACTTCACCGAGACAATATACAGCCTGAGCAAGAAGAGAGGTTTCTTCTGGGGCCCATCTCCAGAGATCTATGGCGGAAGCGCCGGCTTCTACGATCTTGGTCCTCTCGGGAAGCTTCTGAAGAATCGACTTGAAGCAACCATTCGCTCTGCTTTCGTCAAGGCAGACTTCTGGGAGGTCGAGTGTCCAACGGTCTCGCCCAGAATCGTCTGGGAAGCGTCTGGTCATATTGAGGGCTTCATCGATCCGATTACCGAGTGCACCAAGTGCGGACAGACCTATCGCGCGGACAACCTGATTGAGGAGTTCATGCCGGAGGAAAAAGCTGCTGGCCTTACTATTGACGAACTCACAAAGAAGATACAAGAACTGGAACTTGTCTGCCCGTCTTGTAAGGGTGAGCTCGGCCCTGTTCAAGAATACAATCTGATGCTGAAGACGGAGCTGGGTCTGGATCAGGAAGCATACATGAGACCAGAAACAGCCACCTCAACCTACCTGTTGTTCAAGAGGCTGCTCACATTCTTCAGACAGAAACTGCCGGGTTCTGTGTTCCAGATTGGCAAGGCATATCGGAATGAGATATCACCAAGACAGGGCATGCTCCGACTGCGAGAGTTCACGCAGGTGGAGGGGCAGATCTTCCTTGTCGAATCGGACGCGAAAGAGTGGCCAGGATTTGAACTCGTCAAAGATGAAGAGTTACCTCTCCTCCCGTCTGACGTTCAGGAGCAGGATATCGATGATGTCATGTGGACTTCCGTAGGTGATGCTCTCAAGAAGGAGTACTTTCACACACAGGCATACGCATGGTGTGTTCATCTCGCGTACCTGATATTCTCAGGAATGGGATTCCCGAAGGACTCAATCAGGCTGCGGCAACACCTCGACAACGAGAAGGCTCATTATGCAATCGACGCGTGGGATGTGGAGATTCATACCCGGAGCTTTGGATGGATTGAGTGCTGTGGTGTCCACGACAGAGGCGACTACGATCTGAAGAGGCACCAAGAGTACTCCGGTGAGAATCTTAGCGTCAAGGTTAACAAGAAGCCGGTTGTTCCAAACGTACTCGAGATTGCCTTCGGTGTCGAGCGGCCTCTCTATGCTCTACTGGATAATGCATATGCCGAGGATGAGGAGAGAGTATGGCTGAGGTTCGCTCCCGAGGTTGCGCCAATCCAAGTTGCTGTCTTCCCCCTCATGGGAAAGGATGAACTCATGGAGCCAGCCCTAGAGATCTACGAGGAGATAAATGAGAGCGGCCTGATTGTCTATTTCGACAAGGGTGGCTCAATCGGACGGAGATATCGTCGTCAGGATGAAGTCGGAACTCCATTCTGTGTGACGATTGACTACGATACTCTAGAAGATACCACCGTCACGATAAGAGAACGGGACTCAATGGAGCAGATTAGAGTCAAGCGAGAGAATCTGGTGAAGAGTCTGAGAAACCTAGTGCGAGGAACGGTCGAGTTCGAATCACTTCAGTAAAGGCTACTTCAGCGGTCCATGTCGGCGGACTCCAGGAAACAGACCCTGGATAGTGTCTTTGAGTGCGTCTTTGTTCACGGTGACACCTTTGCGTTTCAGAGAACTCCACACCTCGTCGGTCACTTCCGAGACAATCCTGTCCTTGTACTTGAACTGTTCTACTGTCCGACCTGCCTTCTTCAACTCTAGGGCCTGTGCCTTCTTCTCCAGCGAATACTGTGTTCCAGCAATTTTCAATCTACATCAGAGACTCCTTTAGCTGTATGTCCTCCTCTTATTCTGTATTAAACGCATCTGTGGCCTCTGGCTGGTTTCCGGAGAAAGAGAGATATAGGCTATCATCTATCTGACTGACGAGAGAGGGTAACAGATGACCAGCGAATTAGAACCCGTCGATATCAAGACCATCCTTGTGGCTGTGGATGGTTCCGAATACTCAGACAAAGCTGTCCAGTATGGATCTGCGATAGGCCCCCCTCTAGGAGCAGAGGTTCTTCTGCTGTATGTGGTTCCCATGCTGGTGAGTGCAACTCCCTATCATGACACCGTTTCTGACCAGCCGTTTCTTGCGCTTCAGAAGGTGGGCGAGGATATCCTGACGAGGTCTAAGAAACTAGCTGAGGAGAATGGCTGTGAAGTCACTGATCTCATCTCACACGGAGATCCTGCAAGCCGAATCATTGAGATTGCTGAGGAACGCGAAGTGGACATCATCATAATGGGCTCTCGAGGAGTCAGTGGAATCAAGAGGCTGTTCGTTGGATCAGTGAGTGACAAGGTCATGAAAGACGCTCCGTGTCCTGTCCTTGTTGTGAGGTAGTCCTAGGTACTCTGTTTAATTGAGTCAGCATGACGGAAGTAAACCCCTTGCATGTTTCAAGACTGGGCGTCGCGGTTGACCTCGGGACTTCGCAGGTACGCATACATCTCTGGGATGTGGACAACTCCCTTCTCCTTGCTGATCTCACCTTGCCAAATCCACAGAACGCGATTGGTCTTGATGTCATCACCCGTGCCAGTTACAGCAGTAAGTCTGATTCCCACAGAAGAAAGCTTCGTGATATGATTCGGAGTGTGGTTGACGATGCAGTGCTCAGCCTTCTGTCCAAGCAACACATTGGCCCCTCTGCAATCCAACATTCCGTTCTGGTTGGCAATACGGTTATGCATCATCTCTTCTTCGACTATCCCACCGAGTCCCTGCTTGGCCCTCCTTACGAGCCCTATGTTTTGGATACGCTTCAAGGAGAGATATCAGAACTCGATATCTGGCAAGGATCTCAGGGAACATATTTTGCTCCGCCACCCTTTCAGTCATTCGTGGGATCAGATGCTACTTGCATGTTGTTGGGCTTCGATGCCCTAACGAATGAGGGAGCCAACCTTTACATCGATATTGGCACAAATACTGAGGTGTCCGTTATTAGGGATGGAGAGGGATGGATAGGCTCGGCAGCCTCGGGTCCCGCCTTTGAGGGCATGAGCCTAGAGTGTGGTGTCCAGGCTCTTCCTGGCAGTATAGTGGGAACCACCATAGACCCTTCAACTCTGAGCCCGCGAAATGAAATCCTCGGGGGCGGCAGACCTATAGGAATCTGTGGGACAGGCGTTGTCTCAGTGCTTGCTGAACTCAAGCAAAGAGGGTTAATGAATCGGGAGGGCTCCTTGGGCCGATCCACGGAATCAGTCTGGTTGACAGAAGTGCGCGGTTCTAGGTCGTACGTCCTGTCGCATGCCGTAGACTCGGGAACCGGAAGGCAGATCTACATGAGTCAACGCGATGTCAGGATGCTTCAAGAATCAAAAGCAGCAATTGCAGCTGCAATCAAATCACTCTTCGAACATGCCGGACTCCATTCCGATCAGGTGAGCGGTTTACACCTATCTGGCGCCTTTGGCATCAACCTGCAGATGAGGGATGCAGTGGAGATAGGACTGTTTCCGGAACTCCCAAACGCAGATATCGAACGTATTGAATCGGCGGCATTGAGGGGTGCAGACCGTATCTTGCTGTCGCCTGAGGCCATCCAAAAGATGGATAGTCTGAGGCAACAGCTCCAGTATGTTGATTTTGAAACTGATTCTCATTTCCAGAAGAGTTACACTGCTTCACGGTTCTTTGAACCTCTCTAGCACAGAACAGACAATGAATCCCTGCATATGCTAGTAGATTAGTTCCA
>SDNO01000201.1 GCA_004524435.1 Candidatus Thorarchaeota archaeon
GATATGGTCAAACCTCCCAGATACCAAGCAATGGACAATGCACGCCAGCATGAGATCCCAGTTGCATTTGACAGACACAACACCGGAAATTTCAGGATGAAGAAAATAGAACCAAGGGAGCCAAAAGAGAGAATTCCAGGCCCTCTACCTAGGCCCACCTTCCAAGTTCTGGAGAAGAACGGAGACTTGGTTGCGTTCTTTCATCCAAACGGACATGCAGAATGTAGAAACGCGTCCTTCAGAGTGATCTTTGATAAGATGCAGAGAGACATCGAAGAAGCTGCCAGCGAAGCCTTGGATAACTTCGAAAAGGGACGTTAGACTCAAAGGAAAAATATGGAAGAGACCCCTGCTTTCGCGGGGCCCCAAATATCATCTACTCGCCGGTGAATTTGCCTCGGCGCTTTTCAAAGATTGCCGAAATGCCTTCAGCAAGATCGTTGGTCTTGAAGCATTCCACTGCAGCTTCAACCTCGAACTCGAGGTTGTCCTCATAGTCCTCCTCAAAGGCCATGTGAGTAGCCTTCTTGGCATACTTCAAAGCAATGGGTGCATTGCCGCCCAGCTTGGCACCATACCACATGGCTTGACTCATCAGTTCTTCGACGGATGTGACCTTGCTCACAAGATTGATCTCCAGTGCCTCTTGTGCTGTTATCTGACCACCGGTCAGAATGAGTTCCATCGCCTTTCCGAGGCCGATAATGCGAGGCAAACGCATACATCCACCCCATGCAGGGATTAGACCCAGACTGACTTCGGGTGTGCCAATCTTTGCCTCTTCGTCGGCAATCCGGATATCACAGGCAAGAGCAATCTCCGTGCCGCCACCCAAGCATAGACCATGAATTGCAGCAATGACCGGCTTGCTGAGGGTGGCAATCTTATCTATTGCCTGCTGTCCCTGAGCTACCAGTTCTTTGACCTCGTCGGGCTTACCCAAGAGCCCCTGTGCCATCTTGAGGTCTGCACCAGTACAGAACACTTTGTCGTGTGCAGAGGCAAGAACCACGGAACGAATCTCGGGGTCTTTTTCGGCTTCGTCTAGGGCTGCGACCAGGTCTTGGATAAACTGGTCATTGATCGCATTCAAAGCATCAACACGATTGAACTTGATCACAGCAGTATTCTTGGCAGGTGATAGGAAAGAACCTGCTTTTTCGTATAGCATCGTCTCAAACTCTGGTATTGTGTCCACCTTCCTGGAAACTGTATGCTTGCATTTGAAACCGCTACTTATAAAGAGTTCATAGAAAAAAAGGGGCGGTAGGGCAGATGCCCCACCAGACTAAGAATCACTGTAACATCTTCGGAACGCTATAACACTCGCCGTGCTTCTCCTCCAGTTCCTTGATCTTCTCTTTTACAGTATCCATACCATATTCTTCGGCCATCTCGAAGGGACCTTTGGGGAAGTTGGCGCCCAGTTTCATCGCCTTGTCGATGTCCTCCTTCGTGGCGATGCCCTCGTCAACGAGTATCATGGCCTCGCGGATGACAGGGATGGTGATTCTGTCCACCAGCCAGTCCGGGTCAACACCCTTTGGCTCTGGGGCCTCAGCCTCAGCTCCACCATATTCATAGAAACCCTTCTTCGACTTAGTGCCGATATGGCCCTCATCGACGAGATTCTTGAGGGTCTCAGGTGGTTTGAAGCAATCACCAAGTTCCCGATACAGGGTGCTCATGGCATGATAGGCTATGTCGAGCCCGACGAAGTCGCCCAATGTGAAGGGCCCCGCAGGGAAGTTCGCCTTTGTGGTCATTGCTACGTCAATCTCCTCCTTTGTTGCCACTCCATCCTCATAGAGGAGAATCGCCTCCCTGAGGACTGGCATGAGAATCCGATTGACAATGAAGCCTGGGCTGTCCTTGGCCTTCACAGGAATCTTCCCCTGCTTCTCGCCCACTGCCACAGCGGTTTCAATGGTCTCGTCACTGGTCTTCTCGCCAATCACTAGCTCAATGAGCTTCATGGCAGCTACCGGGGAGAAATAATGCATCCCGATGAACTTCTCCGGCCGATTAGTGGCGGTTGCCAACTCATCAATGCTTAACGATGAGGTATTCGTGGCAAGTATGGCCCTCTCAGGGGCCTTCTCATCGACCTCGGCAAAGACCTTCTTCTTGACTTCCATGTTCTCGAAGATGGCCTCAATCACGAGGTCGGCGTCCTTGACAGCCTCGCCCGTGTCTGTTGTGGCATTGAGCTTGCTCATCAAGCTCTCAGCCTCTGGAAGAGTCATCTTGCCCTTCTCGATGCCGGTCATGACATCGGACCGGATTCGCTCCATGCCTTGGTCAAGGATGTCCTGTTTGATGTCGACGAGCGTGACGTTGAGTCCATGCCACGCCGAGACATACGCGATACCTGAGCCCATGAGGCCTGAACCTATGACGGCAATTCGTTTGACGTCCATGCTCAGCACCTCCTAGAATGCACCTGTCATCGCTTCAAGGATCAGATTAGCTAGCGGATTGCTCTCATGAGCATTACCAATCACTGTCAGACTACCATCTTTCATGGTATCTCTGAACGGGGTCTCTCCTGTGAAGATTCCCAAGATTGTCTCTGCACTGGCCTTGTAGACCACGTCGGGGCTTGGATACACACCATCATGAAGGGTCATATTGTCCTTCGTGACGACAATGTACTGATCGCCCTCGTTGGTGTGAAGCTGTAGTACCTTACCGTGGTAGGGCCCTACCCACTCAGCCAATGTGTCTTTGAGATTTGGCTTGTCTCGGACCTGTGCCATCAGAAACTGGAAGAATTCTTGCAACTGCGTCACTATTCTCAGTCCTCCTTCTCCATCCAATCTTCAATTGCCTCGTGGACAGCAGCATCAACTGAACCCGCCCACATGTTTCCCATGCGTTCCTTGACCTTCTCAAGAAATGCGTCGTACTTGTCGCCTTCCATGAGTAGCACGATTCGTCCCTTTCGGTCGTTGATGAATGACTGGAATATCATCTTCTTTGTACGCCAGTATTCATGTTGGATATCCTCATCCTTCAACCTAGGATAGAACGGCCACTCTCCGCTTGGATGATCTCTGTACTTCGCCACTATTCTCTCCTCCATTTAGCAATAAGATCGCCCGTGGCTTCCAGAAAACCGGGCCTGAATGGCCACTGCACTACATAGCGCATGCCCTTCACGCCATCAACTTCGCCCTTCGACCATCTACCAGTATACACGCGGGCACCGGTATTGTTGCAGAACATTCTCATAACAACCTCGATGAATCCCTCGGGAGTTAAGTTGGCCTCTTCTGAAAGCTCAGTCATCTTCTCTTCTGTTTCCTTGTCAAAGTCCACTTCCATGACTATTCCTCCTTCCTGAATGCCATCCTCTTGAAGGGATAGCCCCAGCGTTCATGGTATGCGAGGCCTTCCAGTGGAGGCCTGCTCGGACCAAGCATTCGCGCCTGTATTGGCACGCCTATACAGAAAGCCGTAAGCGGCGTCCAAATCGGCGGAATCCCAAGACGGTCGCGCACTAGCTCGGCATGTCGCGGATCTGATGCTATGAGTGCCTCATATCCACAGCCATAACCAAGCTCTGTGGCTACCATCCACATATTCTGAATCGCCATTCCCGCAACAACTGAACCAAAGAGCTCATTGGGATAGAGATAACCCGCGTCATGCCAGGACTCGCTGGCACAGACCACGACGCATGTGTCGCTCTTCTCGGGATAGCGGAAGAGCTCACCGTCCCTCAGGCGGGCATACACTGCAGCACGATAGGGATCGGTTATGAACCAGTTACGGCCACTTGTGAGCTCGAACGGAGCCCCACCAAAGGCCGTCTGTGCCATCTCTTGGGCAATGTCTGCCAAGAATTCCTTGGTTTCTTGGTCGTCGCGGATAACGACGAGCCTGATCATCAACATGTTCTCCGGACTGGGCGCATGTCGCGCCGCATCGAGAATCATCTCGATATGTTCGTCCGGGATTTTCTCACCTGTGAACTCTCGGATGGAGCGCCTGCTTCGGACAAGCCTGACCGAATCAAGTTCCTGAACGGTCTGCGCGTCATCGATGGGCTCTCCTGAAGAGTCCGTTTTCTTTTCTGTGGTTCCTCCAGACATATGAATAAGACCACCTTAGTCTACCTAATGGAATAACTTCTCGTTCTACGAGGCCCCATAAATGTATTGCGAGGTATGGTGATGCTGGTCGGAAAGGGAAGAAACAGCAGCAGAATCAATGTCCCGGAGCTGGTAGAACATGCATGAACATAATGACGGACAGATGGGGGTATGCTGAGGATACCGGTACGGTATTGGTTCAACTATACAAGGTGAAATATGGCAGCTGGAAAAGGGGATTGCAGGAGCGCATCGGAGTCCCGGCCCTGTGCGCTCTGTTTGTTTTTGGTGTCAGAGGGTACTCTATGCGCATTCACATGCATCTAGAACCCTAAACAGTCCAAATTGATAGCCTCACCGACTATCCGCTGGACAACCTCAATCTTCTCATGGTCCTCAGGATTCACTGAGCCTATAAGATCGTCAACAATCTGCCCTGTGCTGTAGGTGTCCTTGTCAGTCATCATGACAGACACGCCGAGCTCTCTGGCACGGGCAACTGTCGAGAAGTCGGGTCCCAGTCCACCGGTCAGAATCAATAGATTCGTGTCGGTCTCCATAGCAGCGTGACACAGATCCGCCCGATCCCCACTGGTTATCACAGCTTTGTTCTTTGCCCTTCGGAACCATTTCAAAGCGTTCTCTGGAATCATGCTTCCAACCATGAACTCACCGATAAGAATATCGAGATTGTCCTCACCCACAATCATTTGTCCATCCAGAGCGCGAAGGATGTCACGGATTGTAGGACTGAATAACTCCTTGTGCTGATATATCACGCCACAGAAGTGGACCCCGTTATCATCCAGAAACTTCCCAATTTTCCCCTCGATAGCGCCTTTGAGCATGGGCGGAACCATGTTCAGAACAATCCCAATCTCCTCAATGCCGTGTTGTCTGAAGAAATCGCGCTGTAGAAGCACTTCGTCAATGGCAGTGATATCTGGGAAGTTCACCAGACAGACAACTGAGGCGCCCAACCTGGCAGCAATCTGGGGAGTTGACAGCCCTACATGCAAGAGATGCCAAGGCGCGGCGGTCCCTTCAATAATCACAACGTCAGATGCACCAGAGATCTTTTCATAGCAGTCAAGGATCTTCTGGAGCAGTTCATCGTGACCAATGCGTATCAACTCGTCGTAGCTTGACATGGTGCGCACGACAGGACAGATGCAGCCTAGGTCTGCGTCCATACCGAGCACCTCCTTCATAAGCACTGCATCTTCGTCAACAGCCCGACTAGCGTCGCTCAAGGCGTAGCTCTTTTCGCCTGCAGGTTTGAAATAAGAGACCGTCATGCCTCGCTCCTTGAATTTCGCCGCTGCTGCCAGAGCCACAAGCGTCTTTCCCGTGAGGGTCTCACCACTGATTACCAGATTCCTCGTCATGAGATCACCCTTTTCCAATTGTTATCTTCACGTCAACGGCACATATGCCCTTCCCCTTCTCATAGCCAAATAGCGGATTGATGTCTAACTCGACTATCTCCTCAAAATCTGTTACTAGTTGACTGATCTTCAGAATCGTGTCATGGAGAGCCTTAAGATCACTAGGTGGCTCGCCGCGCACCCCCTTGAGAAGGGTTCCAATCTTAGTTTCTTCTATGAGTTCCTCAGCATCGGTACGTGTCATAGGAGCAAGCCGAAATGCAACATCCTTGAGATAGTTGACGAAGATGCCACCTGCCCCAAACATGATCAGTGGCCCGAACTGAACGTCACGCGAGCATCCGACTATGAGTTCCTTGCCTTGTTCCGCCATCTCTTGCACATCTACTCCATAGATGATGGCCTTTGGCCGGTGAGTCTTTGCATTATCCAGTATCTGTCGAAATGCGGCCTCGACTTCTTCAGGGGTCTTCAGACCAACTCTGATACCGCCGATGTCACTCTTATGGACAATGTCAGGACTGGCAATTTTGAGAACAACAGGAAAGCCTAGATCCTCCGCAATCCCCTTTGCCTCTTCAGAACTGGTTGCCAGACGAATCCTAGCCACAGAGATGCCATATGCTTCTGCAATGGTATGAGCTTCGCTGCCCAGTAGTACACGTCGTCCGTCTTCTCGGACCTTCTCAATGATAGAGCTCACTTTTTCAGTGTCGGCCTTGAATCGCGGGATGGCTTCATCCTTCAGACTATCCCGTCTCACTGTGTAATGATATAGCTCAGCCAGAGCATTGACTGCTCGCCTCGGAAAGTCGAAGACCGGAATCCGGCCCTCAGTCAGTACTATCCGCGGGTATACCATAGAATTGCCACCCATGAAGACAGCAATCATGGGCTTGTCCGGGTATTTCTCGTGTGCCTCGA
>SDNO01000136.1 GCA_004524435.1 Candidatus Thorarchaeota archaeon
AACGATCCCAAGAATCCTCCAGTGCCATTGGCGTTCTCATTTCCGGCCATCAACCTCTTAATCGGTGCGTTGATGATTTATGTCATCAGTAGTTTCGCCGACGACATCTTGCTAGTTGCCATTCTTCCTGGTCTAGTGATTGGGCTTGTAGTGTTGTTCCTGGCGCTCTCAGTGCGAGCTCTGGAACACTACAAGTAGACAAAGGCCTTCTAGGAGCGTCTCACGAGTCGCAAAGCATTGGCTAGTACTGCGAGGGTTAGACCCATGTCTCCGACTCCAATGGCGAGCCATAGACTTGAGATGCCCAAAACTGCGAGAGCTGCAACTGCTGCTTTGACAACAATTGAAGCGGTGATATTCTGTTTGACAACGCGCATTGCTTCTCGTGATTTGAGAAGCACCGTTGGAATCTTAGAGAGGTCTTCTTCCATCAAGACAACATCAGCCGTTTCCAGTGCTATGTCAGAGGATATGCCGCCCAACGCGATTCCTACATCAGCAGCTGCAAGTGCAGGAGCATCGTTGACTCCGTCCCCCACCATCACCGTCTTCCCTTCACCAGCCAGTTTCTGAACAAGGTCTACCTTCTCGCTTGGGAGTAACTCAGGATAGAACACATCGATGCCAAGCTCATCCGCCACCTGTCTGGCGATTTCCTCTCTGTCACCCGTTAGCATTGCGGTTCTAATACCCATCGCCTTGAGGGATTGGACAGCGGCTTTCGCCTCAGTTCGGATGGTGTCACTCAGGAGTATGACACCAAGGACACTGTTCTCGTCACTTAGGTAAGCAATCGACTTGTCAGAGGCGAGCTTACTGATCTTTCCAGGAATGTCCCCAACATGTTGTTTCATTAACGCCTCATTGCCCACGAAATACGTGTCATCATCGATGGCTCCTCGAATCCCATATCCGGGAATCGCCTTGAACGATTGTACATCTACCAGGTCGATGCCCTGTTCCTGTGCGTGCTGGACAATTGCTCTGGATACCGGGTGTTCAGAACGAACCTCTAGGGAGGCGGCTATGCGCATGACTTCGTCTGGCGCGATTCTTTCTGTTGCGTATATCTCTGAAACAACGAGTTCGGCCCGCGTCAGAGTGCCTGTCTTGTCAAATGTTACTAGTTCGGCTTCACTAAGGCGTTCGATGTATTCTCCACCCTTGACTAGTATACCAGACCTTGCGAGACCTGTAAGAGACGAAACCAGGCTCACTGGAATTGAGATGGCAAAGGCACAGGGACAAGAAGTAACAAGTAGTGTGAGCCCCCTGTAGACTGCAACCTCGAGAGGCGCCCCAAGGACATATGAGGCAAGGGATAGGACCAGAGAGCCAATCACTACAGCAGGAGTATAGATATGGCTGACTCTCGAAACAAGCCGTTCAGTAGGAGCTTTCTTCTTCTGTGCCTCTTCTACCTCCTCGACAATGCGTGCAAGAACTGTTTCACCTGCAGGTTTGGTTACTGCAACTCTTAGATACCCATTCTGATTAATCGAACCAGCGTAGACAGGATCCCCCGGTTCTTTAACGACAGGTATCGACTCTCCTGTGATGGGTGATTGATCGACGTCACTTACTCCCTCTATAACATCTCCGTCCAGACCGATCTTTTCACCCGGTCGAACAACAATCTCCTGACCACGTTGAATCTCCTCTATTGGGACCTCCCGTTCGCCTTCGCCATCAACAACACTGGCAGTGTGAGGGCTCAAGTTTAGCAGTGTTTCAAGCTCCACTCTGACTCTGTCGTTTGCCTTAGCCTCCAAGAGCTCTGCAATTGAGAAAAGCAACATGACTGCGGCCCCCTCAAGTGGAGCATCAATCAGAAACGCGGCAAATGCAGCGAATGTCATCAAGAAGTTAACATCGAGATGCAAATTTGCGGCGCCTCTGATGCCTCGAGGAATGATATCCTTTCCGGCTGTAAGAGTTGAAAGCAGGAGCAGGGTGGAAGTCACTATCGACTCACCCACAACGACCATGATGATGAGGGCGGCACTCAACAACAGCGAAGAGACTATGATGGCCGCATATTCCTTTCTGAAGTCCACTTGTTTCTTTCGCGCTTCTTCAGCTGCACAATACCTACAGACGGATTCACTCGCTATTGACATGCCTTATCGCTCTCTCAATGATATCTATGATGCAGGCGTCCTTGAGGTAGTAATAGACCTCTTTGCCGTGACGCTCGCGTCGTACGAAGCCCAAGTCGTCGAGTTTTGACATGTGATGACTTACGTTGCTTACAGAGAGATCCAGTTCTTCTGCAATCTCACTGACATGCTTGCTCCCGACCTCAATCAACAGAAGGAGAATCTTGAGTCGTGACTCATTCGCTATGGCACGAAACATTTTCACCATCTGCTTGATATCTGAAGCAGCTATTGTACTAGAACTCTCCATAATAGCTCAACTTTCAATGTTTGAACAAGTTTTCAAACGAATGAGTGGTATTAATGGTTTGGTTACTGACATGTCGCAATGTTCTTGAGTGGGGTAGGAGTAGGAAAAGGATGAGAAGTAAACTGGTTGCGGGCAACTCGGAAACTTAACCTAACCTTTGACTGGAACCAATCTGATGAGTGATGAATCTTGTGGCTGCATAGCAAGAAAGGAAACGACCAGGAAGAGCTTCCTTTCGAACTGCTACTCAGGCTGACTACAGAACCCTTAGTTGTTTGGAGTGGTAGAGATGTCATAGGGTTCAATGATGCGGCAATGAGTGTCTTCTCCTTCAAGCCCCAAGAGTCGTACCCGTCACAGGCAACGGTTCTTCTTGCACCAGTCTTTGACCAAATCAAACAGAAGCACAATTTGGCGATGGCACAATCAGGCGAACTCGAAGTGAACGGAGAGATTCAGCTCCAGGACCTGAACAATGAGAACATTCTTGTTAGGTATACCGCACAAAGAATAGAGAAGAATGGAGTATACACTGCTGCCATTCTGAAACCCAAGACTGTTCTTCCGACCGAAGACGAGAGGTTCATTGAGGTAAGGTCCCGATTCGAAACAATCTTCGAGAACTCGCCTGTTGCTCATTTCGTAGTTTCCCGAAGAGGAACAATTCGAGAGGTGAACAGAGCTGCATGCAGACTTCTTGGTTACAAGAGAGAGGATCTCCTTAAGCGAAATATAACCACTTTTCAGCCGCACGCGGGAGAAGAGTCCGAACACAGTCAACGAATTCTGCAGACAATTCTCGACGGAGATGTATTGCATGGAGTCGAGGCCCCCCTTGTAAATGCAAGTTCAGAACGTGTCTGGGTGAATATCACATCGAGCCCCATAGAAACAAGGGGTAGGGTGTCTGAGATAAGCATCATGGCGGCGGATATCACACGAAGACGGGAAGCTGAGATGCGAGAGGAGGAAGAAGCGAATCGAGCCAATCTCTACCTCGAAGTTATGACTCATGATCTCTCTAACATCAATCAGTCCCTAGTGTTTTCACTGGGCCTCATTCAAGAGAAAATGGACCTTCCAAGTGACATAGAGTCGTTGTTGCGCGACACAAACTGGAATCTGCGGCGTTCTGCTCGGATGATATCGAATATGCGGGCCCTCATCACACTTAGGGAGACTCCACCAGAGAAGCGACCCATAGATCCGTACGAGATGCTGGAGAGAGCGATTCAGTCAGTGGCTGACGATTTCCCCTGGAAGAAACTCGAAATGAAGCACAATATTGAGCCTGACCTGTATGAGATAGCAGGTCATGGATATGTGGAGCAGGTCTTTTTCAATGTCTTGCACAACGCTGCCATGTTCGACGAATCAAACGAGGTAAAACTGGACATCACTAGCTCCCTGATTGACAGGGGGACTAAGGTCCGATTTGAGATTGAAGATAGGGGGCCGGGGATTCCGGATGGTATCAAGGAGGATGTCTTCAAACGCACAGGCGACCCGGTTGAACAGACAGTAGGTAGAGGTCTGGGTCTCACAGTGGTTGATAGGATTGTGGAAAATCTCCACGGAAATATCTGGGCAGAAGATAGAGTGTTAGGCGATCACAGTGAGGGTACGAGAATAGTCCTCGAACTACCGATTTGGGTTGAACTTGAGAAGCTCCCATGTGGAAGAGAAGCATGCATCACGTTTTACAGGTCGAATCACTGTATGTTTTGCGACCCAGTCTATACCCTACTGAACGAGAAAATGGAAGAATTGCAGATTCCTCGCTATCTCCTGAAGTCTGTTAATGTCGACAGTCCCAAAGCTGAAGTAAGCAAAGAGGAGCTTCCTATGCTTCCGACGATTCAAATCTGCGATCAGCAACTCCTCGGATTTGTGTCCGAAACGCAAATTCAGACTGCCTTGTTCAAGCTAGTTGTTCACGAGTGCTATCCAGGGCAAAACGACTAGAGCTTTTCCCCCAAATGCCGCCTATTCCTTGATTCAACGGAAATAAGCGGCAAGGATGGGCGCTGGACTAGAACTCCAAAATACGGTCATGATTAAGTATCTCATCGACCATAGTTGCGGCTCCGGCAATCTCGATGCGCCCGTCCCGCAGATCTTCCTGAGCGAGCCCCCGAAATTCGACGGAATTCGAACACACCTGTATTATTCCTCCAGCATCAAGATACATGTCGATGAGTTCAGGGAGTGGCGGGAAACCGGGAGCCTGGATCTTCTCGGCTACCCCTTTCTTCATGAGATGGACTGCATCCATCATCAAGAAGATCTTTACATCAACATCTTGTGCTTGGGCAGTCGTAGCCGTCACAAAGGGCCCAAAGCATCGTTCGGCGGCCTCGGGTCCCCATTGACCGATTATGTAGAGTGAGTTTGCGGGCATGGTATCATCTCCTAGATTATCGCTAGTTCCACGTAATAGATTGCCAGTCCCAATGCCAAGAACACTGAGAGAAGTAGGTTGGTCATGTGTGAGCTATGAATTGGTCCACCTTGCATTGTCTTGAGAAGGATGGGGAATATCTGTATGAACTCCATGACAAGGGCCAAAACAGAAAGAACAAGGTTGACCAAAAGCAAGATATGAAGTAGGTCAAGGAAGACCGGTGTCACAGGGAAAAGCACTGCCCATGCGGCAGTGACTACTGAAACAAGCATCAAAATCATCAAGACCATTACTTGTTTCATAAGATAGTAGCCCATTCTTCTTGCAAGCATGAATCCGGATAGCATGGCGCTGACGTTAAGCCCTAACAGCAATAACAGCAATACTTGGAATACTGGCATATTCGCGAACCTCAGTCTGTTAACTATGGTAAAGCAGATAAAGCTAACGGAATGACTCATTCCAGAGCGACTGATTTACAGACTGAATGTTGTGATGAGCATGATGCACGTAATTAGACACAATTGCCTAATAGAAAGCTTGAAAACCTTAACACTGGCTCAACATAGTGATACCAATGACCCCCCATGAAGTAGCAAAGGAACTTGACGTGTGTGGAAAACGCTGCCCGATGCCGATACTTCTCACAAAGAGAGAAATCAAGAACGTGGAAGTTGGAGAGATTCTCAAGGTCATCGCAACTGACGTGGGCACGAAGAAGGACTTCCCTGCCTGGGCTGAACGAACTGGAAACGAGATCGTTGAGCTGACGGAGCAGGAAGGCACGTTCACTTGGTATATACGAAGGATCAAATGACTAGTTCTCGGAGTAGGTTCCTCCTTCTGCCTATGCCTATCACCCTCTACTGAGATGCTTGGTTCTTAGCAAGAGCCTCCACTACCCGCCAGATAGCGTGGATGATTCCTCCGGCCACGAAAGATATTACAGCCAGGATGAAACCTCCAAGGCCTGCACCGGGATTCGGTTCGACTCCCAAGATGAACAGCAGTAGACCAAGGACACCAAGAATCTGAAAGAAAGCGAGAAGCGATTGGCCTATGAGATGAGCTTTGCTTGGTTTCATGTCTGTCACACTCATCCAATTGCCAATACTTCCGCAAGAGAAGCAATGAGTTTTTCCATTGCCTCAGAGTCCGTCATTCTATACAGATATCTGCTAGATTCACGTGTATTGTTCGATTATCAGAGCCTCCGCTTCTGGCGGTAATCGTAGGCAATCCATAGTACCACTATCACTGCAACAGACCCTGTACCAATAATGATGGCATTATCGTAGAGCCACCTAAGCGGAGTATGTATCTCGTAACCCACGAGAACAAGGTAGTTGCCACTCTGTGGGAAAGACCTCTCCAGTTCTTGACTTAGTATAGCCATTCCTGCTTCAGAAACGTCGAAGTGCGTAAAACCGAAACCGCTGGGTATGGGTTCAGAGTACGGGGAGTAGGTTTGGCTTAGAGGCAAGGATACAAGCGGAATATCACTGATTCGTGTCCCGCTAGCGTCGAAACTCGTGAGTATCAATGCGGTTTCGACCGTATGATGAAAACACAGTATATGCACTGTATCC
>SDNO01000137.1 GCA_004524435.1 Candidatus Thorarchaeota archaeon
GCAGGGCCCCTCTTGAAGTTGCTTGTTGACATGATAGCTCATGGATACAGAGAAGACCTACTCGGAAGACAGGGCGTCCACCCTGGTTTCTTTATCTCGTCATATAATTCATATTCATAACTCCCTAACTACCGAAAGGAGATTTATGAGCATCTTGATTTGGCGGTAGGGCACTAAGATGCACACTCTTATAAGCCAAGGAACAAGAAGATGGTCTGAGAACAAAGGGTAACTTGAGCTCCTTGGAATGAATAATCGTAGGAGTCACTTGGACCGAACCCGAGCTGTAGCGATTTGAATAGCCAACACATCCTGAATGAGGAATACGAATAGATGAAGCAGAGATTTCAGCCACAAGATGAATTGCCATATTATACTGAAGAGACCAGACAAGTAAGCAAAGCACGGATTTTCCGGAGTGATAGAGATTGAAGGAACAACTCATCGAAATTGGGGGTTCTGAGAGCTGGGACAGAGATCTCCCGCCCATTGCGTTCGCATTTGACCGTTCAGGAACGGCATTGACCATTGAACGCTTCCCAAGCAACGACTGCTATGTTCGAGCAGAACGGCCGCCGCAGGGCTCTGTCGAGTTCAGCGTCTATGGATACAACTCTGAACATCACAACATCAAAGTTCTGAGAGAAGTCGTGGAGAAACAGTTTGATGACACAGAATACCAGCCCCTACGGTTCGGAAGAACGCTCACCTTGGAAATAGACGGCGTTGATCGAAATGCACTGATCCTGAAGACAGGCCGGAACATCCAGCAACGCGATTGGGTTGCAGCACTTGTTCCGTCCCCCGACGGCGGGCCTTATGGCCTGCTTCTTCTCTTCGGAATGTACAACAACTCAAATGCGATTCCAAACAACCCGAACGCAGTAATCACGGGAGACCTCAAGACCATTGCAGACAGTTTCCGGCTGACCTAGGACTGGCCACTCATCGAAATCGACCAGCGAGTACTGGCTGACACCGGACAGATACGCCCCATGAAACCATCGGAATGACTATTCGCGAGGGATAGCGCTCAACAAGTCCTGTAGCTTCATCAGCTGATTCGTTTCGCTCGGATTCACCAACAGACAGCTTCTGAAAACACGGCTCTCACCCGGACGCAAGACTGTATTAGAGTCGTAAGCTCCAGTAATCAACAGTCCAGGTGCAATAAGGCCAAGCATCGACGGTTTGACGCCCACTGTCACCAAACCCAGACCTTCACCATCTTGGCTTGAACCATTCCTGATCCAGAAGAAATTGGTTGTAGGGTTGACAGCCGAGATAATATTGCTCGGTCGTACATCCTGTACCTGACCCTCCCATTCGGTTCGCAGAAGAACATCGTCAGTAGAACCGTCGAATGCAGCATCTACGAAGAGAGAGGGCATGAAGTTCACCGCCCCTGAAGTCCGATTGTGTACTGTGAAGTCTATCAGTATCAAAGGGCTTCCAGCTGTGGTTAGGTATTCCAGGCAGAAGTCGACTCCTCTAGTTGAACGTTGAAGAACGCCCTTCCATTCGACGGATACTCCCTTCCACATGCCCCGCTGGATAGTCCGTCCACTCATCTTTTCTCTGTTGGTTGGGGCCTTTGTTATGTCGTCCCCAGGCTCGGAACCAAAGACGAGGGGTTGAACACCACCGTAGTAGTTCTCCAAGAAACCGCCAGGCTTCGGCGAAGCCTTTGGAAATGAAGAAACCAGGAGCTCCGTCCCTTCTCGTGTCTCCAGAGAGATCAAGCAGCCCCCGTAGTCAGGTGAAACTCTGTACTTGCATAGTCCATTGTCGATATGGTATACGTCCTTTCCTTGCTCGGCGCGCTTCTCCATCGATGTTTCGCTCGACTTGTCGCCTAGAACCAAGATATGGAAGTCCGTTTCAAAAATCATGTTGGTCTTGAATCTGATACGACCCGAGTGGATTCCAAACGAACTACTCGGGATGTCATCGGGATTGACGCGAATCCGAATCTTCGCGTTTTCAGACACCTCAAAGGCATGTAGGCAAAGCAGCTCGGGCAAAACCTCAACTTGAGTAGCCTTAGGCTCTATTAGCTCACAGCTCCAACCTTGAGGCGGCATAATTTCCAGGCTCCCCATCATCGGAGCATTAACCAGCTTTCTGACTAGCACGTCAATCTCCACTGGGCCCATGGCCTCCATCGTGACAGGTGTAGTCTCGAGTTCAAGAAGGGGATCCGTCTGTTCCTCTTCAGCCTTAGCAGGGAGCGCGGCATAGGAACGCAAGACACGAGCACGATACCGTGACCTAACTTCTTTCCAGCCGCTCGCCCCCATAACCAAGTATACTGTGCTAAGACATCGTTTTTCCCGCGCGGCAAGGGTTGCCGGAGGGTACCCAAGACGGGAAACACTACTCATACCCAACCGTATCTCTTCAACTTCCTCCAGATCCCAGAGCATCCCCGTCCTATGCCCTGCGCTCTCATAGGCAACCCAGCCCTCTGCCCAGTCTGTAACAGCGTTGGGCGCAGAGGGGTAGCTGGAATAAGCCGAGCCAACCGGTGCTTCCAGTATACCTTCCTTCAGAGGTACAAAAGATTTGCCGGAACCCAAGGAGATGCCTCCACCAGCTCCGATGCGAACTTGCAGAGTGTGCTCACTATCTCCGAGATTCTCGGCCCAGACCTCACGTCGAATGATTCCCGAGTTCTTCTCGAAGACTACCCGATCTATGACTCTGACCGGGCGCTCGGGGTGAATAGCCGACATCTCGAACCAACGCTCACAATCGTTCTCACCTGTTTCTGATTCACGTATGGCGAAACGGAACGGACTAATACCGAAGGGTGGCCCAATCTCAGACCTAAGATAGAAAGCCCCCTGACCGCCTCCGTCACCATGCGAAACTCGGAGAATGGCACCCTCTCGTGATAGGTATGCCCTATAGTCTGCGCTCAAGGCGCATATCCTGTGCTCTCTATCATCAAAGCCGAATGCGATATCGCCATCATCTAGACAGTAGACTGGGACCCTGAACCGTCGGGTTGTCACAGATAACTCGTTGCCTTCCCTACTCGTGGCCTGCAATGTCATCCAAGCCCAGAGGTCATGATCTCGATCCTTCAGCTTCTCGGCAACATTGATTCCAACCGTCGCGCCGGAGATTCCATCTACAAAGTCAAGCTCATACTCCGTTTGCGAGAGGGTGATATCATCACTGTTGCAGTTGATGTGAAGGGTTCCCCTCTTAATCGAGTCATCGGCAGCGATGGCAGTTAGCACGAGTTCATCTGCCCCACCAGAGCCAACACGCAGCTCGTTGAATCGTTCAATCACTTCGGCTGCTGGCTTGATCACTAGGCCTGTCCTGAGCCTAGACTCCTCACCATCTATCTTAAGCTGCGTCTCTATGCACCGTGTGGTCAGATCCGGTCGGAACAACGGAGCCTCATCCGTCAGTACGAAAGGAACAGTCCATTCCCGAGACTCACCAGGTCCAAGCTCGCAGTTCATATCAACTGCTTCGCTGAATTCAAGACCCTCAAAGCCGGACAAATGAACATCAACCTGTACCGGTTCCTCCTGTCCGTTCGTGAGTTCAAGTGAATAGATTGAAGGAATCCCACAGAGCGTCAGATGTTTAGCTACCCGAGCATCAACACTCAATGAACTGCCATCTATTACTCGCTTGATTGCTGTTATTCCCCGTGCGTACCTGTCGACCGTGACTTCTAGCTGACTGCCTTTGCGTTGGAACCTGTAAGGGTAGACCTTCATACCCTCCACCTCATAGTCGTCAGGTGCCTGCTCTAGCTCTCTCTCATGCAGTTCATACCAAGCATTTGGATTCTCCAAGTTGCTGAAGAATGGCTGACAGATTCGGTGGGTCAGAATCGAGGGTACATAGTCCTCCATGTGGACACCTTCGCCCTCAGGATTCCACATCAAGCCGATCTTCTTGTACAATGGCATCGCACGCATATTTCCAGGCCAGGTGTTCAGGTCCACCCGGGCAAAACCTTCTTGCGTCGCAATCGAGACAGACCTGAGTAGCAGTTTCTTTCCAACTTTCTTTCCTAGGTATTCAGGAGATGCGCCAAGGACCCCGATGTAGGCTGCATCTTCATCCCGCCAATGTGTATGAAGGGTGCAGGATCCTGCGGGGACGTCTGCATCCATATCCCAAGCGATGAGAATGGCGATAGCGCTCATCTTCTCGTACTGTTCTCGCACACGTTCTTTGTCGTATGGAACGCCGGATGTAAACCCACCCGGCCATAGGTCGTCCCACGAGTTGTACATGTCTGCGAGTTTGGCCGCCATTGACTCATCATAGTCCCGGATCTCGATATTCACTTCTTCGCTCAAGGGTAATCACCAGAGTAGACTGATTAATGGGTGCGTGGTCACTTGAAATGAACCTGCTGAGCACTTGTGACCAATGACTTGGGCACGTAGAGTTGCTCAATTGATTGACTTAAAGAGAATACGAATCGAGTAATATGACTGTGAAAGAACTATGAGTCTGATGGAGAGATTCCGACAAAAAGCTATACACTTCGTAGGTTATCTGCTTCCCTTGGTGACATCAGCGCCAGGAGTTCTTGGCTGGGTGGGTCTGATGGCAGCTCCTCTTATCGGCTTCTTGATTGCCATGTTTGCGAACGGACCCACTGCAGTTGCTGAGACTGTAGTATTCTTCACCGCCAACCCTCTGAATCCTATGAATCTTGTAACTGACGTTGGCTTCGTAATCTCGTTGATATCAATCGTCTATCTGGCAATCTACAAGAGACGAACCACCGGTTTCGTCACCTCTGGACCATATCGCTACGTTCGTCATCCCCAGTATGTCGGATTCCTGCTTCTGACGTCAGGACTGACAGCTTGGAGCTACTGGATACAGACGCACACCTTCGGTATCAGCTGGATCCCCTATCAAGCCACCGTAGCGCTTTGGTTCGCAGTCCTCGCCGCATATGTGGGGCTAGCCTTGGCAGAGGAGAGATATCTCTTGAACGAGTATGATCAAGACTATCTTGACTACAGGGAGAGTGCTGGCTTCTTCATCCCGGGAGTCACCAAACGACCCAACGACATCCTGACGTCTGTGAGTGTACTCATCGTCTTGATGGTCCTGCTACTCCTGTTCAGCACGTACTGGGGATTTGTGACGCCTACAGGGTAAACTGATGGGTCGGATAACATCTAAGAGAGCCTGATGAGAAAGGCACCGATGGGACATATGGCGACAGGACAAGTACGGGAGACAGCCGTTTGACGATGAGAGAGATGGGAAAGGCATTCTTCGCACGAAGGACCGATATCGTTGCACGCGACCTGTTGGGTAAGATTCTTGCGAAAGGCGATCTCAGAGGGAAGATAGTGGAAACCGAGGCCTATATGGACGAACCGGGATCCCATGCACACCGCGGAAACAAGACACCTCGCAACGAAGTCATGTTTGGGCCACCTGGCCACATCTATGTCTATTTCACCTACGGAATGCACCATATGCTCAACTTCGTCTGCGAGGAGGAGGGTACGCCTGGCGCCGTTCTGATACGTGCCGTAGAACCTATGGAGGGGATGGACAAGATGGCTGAGAATCGAGGACGTACTGAGAACCTGACAAACGGCCCCGCGCGAGTCACGCAAGCTTTCGGGATTGACACCCGCCACAATGGTCAGAAACTAGGCGAAGAGATCAGGATTCTTGACTCTGGTGAGAAGCCGAGCAATATCTGCACCACAACAAGGATTGGTCTGTCAGAGGGTTGGGGTCTGCCCCTGCGCTACTACATCCAAGGGAATGAATGGGTCAGCAAGAAATAGGGCCACTGATGAGCCTTCTTAATGCTCCGCACATTACGCACGAGACTCAGACCTGTGGGGGTTTCGTAGACGCCAGAGCACCAAAGAGTGACCTGCAGTCAATGGCAGCAGACAGTGACCACATCGAAAACCCTGGGTTCAATATAGTCACCATATTTCGCTTGTGCAGTGAGAAGCCGGTTTCTCTGAGCATTGAGAATAACGAAGAGCTCTTCTGGAACCTCTTCCACATCTTCTCGATATTTCGAAGATACACGTTCAATCTTCTTGAGAAGCTCCGGGACCCGAATCTTGAACTGGTTACGATACTGCTCCACCGTGTATTCCTTGTCCAGAACGTCACGGAATAGTCTCTTCAGGTCTGCAAATCTAGGAATCAGACCTACTGGGGTCTCGAGCGCTTCAAACTCTCCATGAATCCGCCGCTCCATCCACTTCAGCCAGATCCGCTTGTCCTGTTTTCCGTTCAAGTACTTCCCGTCTTCATCTTTAAGGAAATAATTGACACCGAATATCTTGGGTGGCTCTTCAACGTCATCTACAAACCGCAAATGGTTCTCGATGTA
>SDNO01000138.1 GCA_004524435.1 Candidatus Thorarchaeota archaeon
ACTTTTAGTCGCGTTTCCATATCGGCTCGACTGGACAGTGTGCTACCCACCGAACTCATGGTATAGAAGACAAAGAATATTGAGATCAACAGATCGAGTGGTTGGAATGCTGCGGTCACCGTCTGGCCAGCATTGTAGATGAAATATGCTGAGTAGAGGGAGATGAACAGCCCGAGTAGGGCGATATTGAATACCGTCGACTTGTGACGATTACGCCCGATGATAACTGAGTTCAGGAAATTAAAGAGCAAGGCGAGGCCCGTGCCAGCTAAGAGCAGGAACAGCCTGACCGGGTTTGTGAGTAGCGCAGCAAGATTTGTCAGAAGTGTGTAGAGGAACGAACCGGCAATCGCCAGATAGCAGAAGATATTGCTAGCAAAGACAAGCCCCATCTTCAGACGCGATATATCAGTCGCCTGTACCATCTCTGCGTAGCGAAGACTTGTTCGCGTGGAGAAGTAGGCCTGGAACGAGATCCACCCCACAAATGCAATACCGAATATGAGCATCTCCAAGAAGGGCATTGCGAAGAAGAGCATCATTGCGAATGAGATTCCACTGAATATCAACCATGGTATTAGCATCAGAAATGACCTGGTGTACGACTCCTCTGATGCTAGGAATCTCTCCTGCCGTACTATAGTGACAATTGTTGCGAACAGGAAGAACATGGGTATGACCCCTCCTGTGATTGCAAAGATGAAGGCAATAAGGCCACTTGCTGGAATTGTCGATGTGATTGCAAGGCCGAGTGTGCCCGTCACTGTCATCCAGACTATACCAACGAGAAAGACGGCGAGTAGCCATCGCAGCCTCTTGTTCTGCCAGAATATCTTAAGCCCTTCAACGAATTTTGTTAGCATTGGAATCTCCATATCTCTCTCCTAACCTATCTCATTTCTTCAGTACGTAGACAATCTCTTCTTCTAGCGTATCCTTCACTTCAGGCTTCTCAACAACGGTGCCTAGCTTCTTGCCTGTCCTGTCAAAAAACACAATCCAGGGGATGTGAGTTATCCCCCATTCTTCCATCTCTGGAGGCGAAGGCGGAATCGCCCACTGACGATTTGGGTCAAGGGGTGCCGTCTTGATGTCGCCAAAGACCCGTATCTCAAGTCCGGTCTCCTCCTCGATGCGCTTGAGAACAGGTATTGCTCGCTTGCAGTCTCCACACCAGGGCGCACTGAAGACAACACAGACTATGTTCTGAGCCATCGCCTTAAGTTCTTGTAGGGCAGTTTCGTTTAACGAATATTCTTCATACTCGTCGATGAGGATGTCCTTATCCTTTCCCCGATGCCCTTCGATGTACGCGTCTAAGGATTTCGACCGTGTGCGAATATCATCAAGATCAATCATAGCAGTTCAACACCGAAGTACCGAAGCCATCGTCTACAGTGAGTTGAGTGTGCAAATATAGCCTTCGCTAGACAGGACAGATTGCCCCAGACACAGTAGCAATGCTCATTAGTCCGCACGAAGACAGGCAGTAGTAGTATCGGAGATCAGCTTCATGTCCCGGCCTGTGTTCAAGGTCTTGGTAGTTGGCCCTCGCAATGTGGGGAAATCCTCACTTGTTGCAAGACACCTGCACGACACCTTTGAAGAGAATTATGTCGCAACCATCGGAGTTGACATGAAGGCCACGACAATAGAGCTACCAGATGGCACAGTTATCCTGTCAGTTGTCGATTTGGGCGGTCAGCAGAGTTTCGCGTCGTTGCGGCTCAGCTTCTACCAGGGGGCCCATCACATAATCTTGGTCTATGATACAAACGACCGAGAAACATTCGATGCCATCCCCAAGTGGTTCGATGGAATCACCAAGGGTTTCTGTTTCTCGGGTGGGCGGCAGCTGCGCGGGTCTTTGGTTGCCAACAAGATTGACCTTGGTGAACCTCACGCAGTCGCCGAAGAGGAGGGTAGGCTTCTGGCTGACACAATCTCATTCCATTTCTTCAGGACCAGTGCGAAGACGGGAGAGAATGTCAATGAGGTCTTCGTCCATGCGGCATCTGACGCAAGGGAGTCCATGAAGGTCTTCAGTGCAGAGTGATGATCTTTTTCTAATCGGGCTGATTGGCTTGTCTTGTTTCACCAAGTCTCTTGAATTTCAGATAGTAATAGAGGTCTAGGCAAAACAGGAATGCACCTTGGATGATCACGCCAGCCCCGTTGCCAAGGATGTAGAGATTCTGCCAGAGAAAGGTCACAAGCAGCAGCCCAACGACTTGATAGCCTATGTCAAGGAACACATTAATGAGAAGAATCTTTGCCATCTTCTCAGCCGATTGGTCCTGTTTTCTGTAGAAACCGGCCAGAGCTATCACTGCATCGATGACTCCCCAGAGGATTGCTTGCAGGCCGATTCCCTGAATGAACGGGTCGGATACGAAGGAGAGTATCACTCCAAAGACGATGCTGGGTAAGCTCCATGCAAGCAACGTTCTTCCGAGATTTCGCGCAAGTTTCTCCTTCGTTTCCATCATGCTG
Organism: Candidatus Thorarchaeota archaeon; assembly: GCA_004524435.1. Lineage (GTDB taxonomy): Archaea > Asgardarchaeota > Thorarchaeia > Thorarchaeales > Thorarchaeaceae > TEKIR-12S. Next base: position 2,494 of record SDNO01000138.1, read on the forward strand.
TTCTACCTCCATTTTCTAGAAAGCTATCTGTCCCTTGGCGCTCACTGTATAAATCAGTTGTTTTCTCTCATTGGGAATCGCTCCTCCGATTGATTCAATAACTCATGCTCCCTCTGAGGTCTTCGAAGAAAATGTCGAGCAATCTCATCAAAAAGATTGAGCAGAAGAAGTGGATATCTCTCGGGATATTCCTACTCGTAGATCTGGTGCAGGTCCTATTCGTATCATTGCTTGACCTGAACTCCGACAGGGCACTCATTGTTGGTGTAGACTTCAGTCGTACTAATCCCCTGGTATCAGTTTCTCTTTTCGTGACAATTGCCTTTCTTCAGATTATCATGATCTACGGAGTCGCCCTTGCCATGGTGAGAAGAGGAGACATGAAGCAGATATTTCCTGAGTACGATTCAACGGGTGAATGGGAATGCACCTACAGTAGGCAGGAGCTTACCGAATGGACTAGATCGGCTGCAAAAGAATGTGGCGTGGAGATCGACAAGATATACTTGATGAGGTCACCCATCCCGAATGCCTTCACTTTTAGCCTGCCGCTCTTTGGCTCGCTGGTTGCCCTTCATAGTAACCTACTTGACCTACTGGCACCGGATGAGGTACGCGCGATTATAACCCATGAAGTGGCCCACATCCGCCATCGGGATTCAATAGTTCAGATTATCCTTCGCATGCCCTCAGTCTTCGTGGATACAATCTACGTCTATGTGTACCTCCGTTTGATTCTGGGAATCATGGACTCTCTATTGGTTTCCTTCGATATCATAGTGGCTGGGATTCGACTGGCGGTTCTTCTCGGTTTCATTCTGATATCAAGAGTGATGATGCTTGTTTCCAGAATCTTCATCAAGAAGGCTGCACGATATGCCGAGATGATGGCCGACTATTTGTCAGCCGAAGTACTTGGAACGAAATCTACGATTAATGCTCTCATTCTGTTGGGGCAGAGGGTAGAGGCGCTTTCGGCCTTTACAGAGGAGATACGATGGCTTCATGGATTGGAGTCTGACAACACCAGGGGAATCAGTGGAAGTGAGCTGAAACGACTTGTTGAGGAGTTCCCCGCAAGAACCATCGATGAGGAGCAGGCACGTCTTCAGGCCCCCAAGCTATACTTGAAACAGAAACTCGAACGGCTTCGTCAGGTGTATGCATTGCGAGTCGATGACGAGATTATCAACGATATGATCATACCCGCGGCAAAGGACCTGACTGAGAAGAGGAAGAAGGAGCATCCTGAAGCGGTTCAGAAGGATCGGACTATTGACTGGCGGCAGGCCGATCAGGACGGCGACTTCCGCCTTTCGACTGGAGAGATTCAGGATCTCATTCGAGTTCTTCGAGAGAATCCTAAGAAGTTCCTCTTTGAGAACGAAGTCGATGCAAACATCCTAATGCTAGATCATCCTGACTTCAGAAGGCGCGTCCTGTTTCTTGCTGACGCATTTGACGTCGAACGAACATGACTCTGGTGCTGTGAATAGTGTGTCTGAGAGTCCGATTGTTGAACAGAACGATGTTCGTGACTTGAGCAGCCTAACCAATCATCTCCAAGAGGGACGGTTGCCGGCCGAGCTTCTGCCCTCCTCCGATCTTATTCAGGAAGGAGCTAAACTGCTCATCACGCGCACGATGCACCTTATCAGTCGCGCACGCCGTCTGGGAGCGGATATGGTAGAGATTTCGGGTGTTGAAATCAGGAGCAGAGTACTTGCCCACTTCATTGATGGCGATTCGGAAGTATTCCCCTATCTCGTCTCAATCGACCACCGTTATGAGGAATGGATTGAACAACTAGACGATACTATCCATCAGTACTACTTCGAAAGACTGGGTGACTTGGTCATCTTTGACTTTCGAAACTCACTGGCAGAAAAGCTGAGAGAGCAATTTGGACATCCCTTTGTTTCTGATTTTCGTCCTGGCTCTATCGATGATTGGCCTCTGAAGGGACAGGAAAAGCTCTTCCGGATTATCGGGGACGCAGAAACTGCAATTGGCGTGAGGCTTTCGGATACCTATCTGATGTATCCGAGGAAGTCACTCTCGGGTATCATGTTCAAGACTGAGAAGCCCTTTCATACATGCTTCCTCTGTGATCGGTCAGTATGTGAGAGCAGGCTTGCGCCCTTCAAGCCATCTCTTCGATCCGAATTCGGCCTAGATACTTAGAATTCGAAGTCACTACACTTGGGTCATGAAGGAGTTTCTCTTAGGAAGCCACGGGTATCTCAATCTGAAACGCCGCGCCCTTCCCCTTCTCCGTGTTCAGTAGAGAGATATTCCCGCTAATAGCAGATAGAATCTGCTTTGATAGATAGAGCCCTAACCCACTTCCGGTTGTTGAAACCCCTCTCTTGAACAAGTCATCTTGAATCTCTTCAGGTATGCCGGGTCCATTGTCAGTATAGTCCACTACAATGCGGTCCCCCTTTCTTGTAGCAGATATCCAAATCTCAATCTTTCCTTTTCCAAAGCGGACAGAGTTTCTCAATAGATTCTCGAACACTATTGGCAATAGCTTGCTGAGGGGAATCTCGCATTTGTCAAGCTTAGGGTCAATCTCGGTATGAACCTTGATACGGCTGCTCTCTTCAGTTCGTTTGATTACGTTGTCAATGAGTTGGGACAGACTACGTGTCGCCTTGTCAGCAGGACTCTGGAAGGCGTTTAGCAGGTCTTTCATCCTCTCAGCTGCTGCAGAAGCAGAACGCAGCATTGTTTCTGCCTCTCCTCCCCTGCGTTCCATGAGCATTTGTGCAGCCTCGACATAGCCTTGAATCGCCTGTAGGTCATTACTCAAATCGTGTCTCAAAACGGATGTATACATCCCTAGTTCTCTGGCTGCGAGAATCAAGTCCGCTTCGCTCTGCTCTCTTCTTGACAGATCTCTGATGATGGATAGGAAGATGTCCCTTTCGTGGTTTTCAATCCGGGTGACGGCAATTTCCACAGGGACTGTGGTCCCGTTTTCCCGCTGAAGCTTTCTTGGAATCATAATCTCGTCAGGTGCTGCAGGATCCGAGTAGATTTCCAAGGCTTCGTCCGATGTCATCTGCGCAGCCTCCAACTCCCTGGTTCTCATATCGAGAAGTTCTTCTCGTGAGTAGCCCAGGAGCGACTCTGCAGCCCTGTTTGCATCGATAATTCTCTCGTCACTATCCTCTACGAGTATTGCATCATGGGCATTTTCGAAGAGCCCGCGATACATCTCTTCCCTCTTTCTAAGTGCCTCCAGTGTTCTTCTCTCACTAGTGACATCAAAGACAACCGAGATGGTGCCATCTATCTCTCCCTGAGAGTTGACGCGCGGAGCCGCCGAGAGCTGGATCGTTCTGATGTTTCCTTCTGCGTCGGCTACTTGTATCTCGTACGTTGACGACTCTCCTCTCAACCGCTTCTGGGTCTGGCGAAGGATAGTATCAATGCTATCTCCAACCACTAGGTCGTGTGCCCTGAGCCCTTGGATGTCTTCTGGGTTCACATTGATGATATCTGCTGCGGCTTGATTCACGATTTCAATCCGTTCTTGCATGTCGGTGACCACAACACCAACCGGAAGGGCATCAGCGAACTCTCGGACTGCACTGTACGAAACGCCGGCGACATAGGTCTGGCGGCCGTCGTCAGCAGTATCCCCCGTATTCTGCTCCGCCTTATCGTTCAATGGGAATCAAGTCCTGGTGTTTCTATGAGTTCTTTTTGGGCGAGGCTGTATCAATAGACCGCATTGTTGCTTCTAAAGGTTCCTACAATTCCGCT
>SDNO01000015.1 GCA_004524435.1 Candidatus Thorarchaeota archaeon
AATGCCATCTTTGGTGTGGCAGACAACGGCACGGACATGCCTTGGCTTCACCCGGCCACAGTACTATCTCCCAAGGTCCGAAGGAAAGCAGTGAAGGCATATGGTGAATACCTGGGGCGGACATGGTGTTCAATCTGGGACTGGGGGGAACGTGCTAAAGACCCCGTGAAGCATCTCCACGCGTTGCTCCAACGTGTCGATTCTGAGCTCCCAGAGGCACACGACTCGAAGACGAAGGCTGTGCTTGCCAATGTGCGGGCCCATACCTTGGAAGTTCTTAAGCGATGGAGCGAGCCCCTCTCCCTGAGGCTCATACATGCCGGCAGTAGCACAGCAGAGTAGGTCCCCGGTGTGACGCAGATCCGTGGCAGCGGGATTTATCTCTACTGAGTGTAGAAGTACTCCTGCGAGGCACTGGCATTGGACGAAGACTATAGCATCAGACCTATCGGAGTCATACACACGCCCTTTGAGAAGGATGACCGTCCTCCCATACAAGCTACAGGTTCTGACATTCAGGGCGAGGCTGAAGTCTTCCCCGAGTATGTTCCCGCCCTTGATTCCCTTGACGGTTTCTCACACATCATACTTCTTTACTGGTTCCACGATATTCGCCCTGTCCAGCTCCGTGTCACTCCCTATCTCGATACGCAGTCCCATGGCCTCTTTGCCACACGTGCTCCATCAAGGCCAAATCCTATCGGGCTCTCTGTTGTAGAGATTGTGAGCATTGCCGACGGTAGAATTGTCTTCAAGGGTGCCGACATGTTAGATGGATCCCCTCTCTTGGATATCAAGCCGTTCGTACCACGCTTCGATCATAGACCGCATGCGACGTCGGGTTGGTTGACAGACAAGTTATCCAATCCGAGCCGTTTGCGAGACGGTGATGACCGCTTTTCCCGAGATTTATAAGTCAACGCTACAGGGGGAGGGTAGCAGTGCAGAAATTGAGAGTCACGTAGCAACGAGAATCTGCGCTTCTCAGTGCATTCCTTTGGTACGCTTCTTCTATGAATGCCTGTCGAAAAGTAAGTGATACACATGATATCCGATACGCAAGACGTTGAGATTGCAGCGCTTGAGCCCCGCATGGGTGATATCAATGTGACCTTCAAGGTCCTTGAAAAGAGCGATGCAAAAGAAGTCACATCACGCCGTGATGGCTCTACCCATCGAGTGGCTGACGCTGTAGTTGGCGATGGTTCCGGTACGGTTGTAGTTCCACTCTGGGATGACAGCATAGAGAATATCGAAGTTGGAAAGACCTACACTCTGACCAATGCCCACACCGGACTTTTCAGAGGGAATCTCCGTCTGAAGTTCGGTCGCGAGAGCGAACTGAAAGAGGCTGAGGAAGAGATTGAGGAAGTGAACGTGGAGAGAGACATGTCCGAGGAGAACCACAGACGTCCTCGACAATCTCGTGGAACCAGTTGGTAGACTTCAGTACAGTCCCATCAGTAGTGGCTTCTGAGATACAGCTCCACTGCTGTTGACGTTCATGAGGCTTTCAGGGCACCAAGAGACAATGCTCTCTGAGAATGGGTGTTCCTGCAAGCCTTGTTCCCCCTTTTTTTCACTGTTTATCACAAGCGCCTGATGGCTCCAGTCTTCATTCGATACCCGTCAAGAGTATGAAGCCTCTCCATCAGGTTCAGAAGGCATGTATTGTGAATGTCCAACAATCGGTCATGCAGCAGGTGCGACTCAGAGATATTGGCATCTCCCCTCTCTTCGGTCTTGGGGTGATCGTAGCGGCGTACTACGCTTGGCTTGAGATGGCATCGCTTAGACTCTGGAAGACAGTAGACCTTGCTCTCATCACGGGTCTGCCCCACTTCAGCCTATTCGGCGTGATTCGCCTTGTTCTCGGGCTTGCAATGGCTAGGAGTTCCAATCTCGTCTCTGGGGGTGGAACTTAAGGTGCATACCTCCGTCTATCAGTCGCATGTTAAAGGGAAACAGCCCGATTCGATCCCCGTCAGACACGTGGTCTGACAGTGTCGCCAGTCGACCATTTACGAAACAATCCCCGACATCGCTTGGGGACAGATCAAGGTCCTTTAGCAGACCACCAAGGGTATATCCTGAAACGAAACCGCGCTCCAGCACGGTCTCCTCGTGTGCATTGCTTCCGGGTACGAGTTTCCTTAGTCTTCCATAGAGATGGATGCGAATCATTACGATGAGAATAGTCGTTGGTGAGCATATCACACTTGTCCTATGTACCCTATGGCCCATCCGGATACTGGGCTCTCTTGCAGGAATCGTTTTCAAAAGAGAGATTAGTCAGTTCATTCTCTACGATGGAAAGGTGTATGAGATGACTGAAATACCTGTAGCTGATTCAGGAGGTCAAGATGGCAGATCCTTCGAGGTCACCATTGCGACAATACTTCTTATCGTGAATGCAATTCTGGGGCTGGTAATGGCAGCTCTGGGGTTAGAATGGTCTGGTGATGCTCTCTCTGCCATTGGGTTCCTGGTTGCGGCGGCTGCACTATGGGTCGCCCGCGGTCTCTGGAATCTGGAGGAGTGGTCGTGGAACTGGGCTGTCATGTTAAATATCGTTGGTGCAGTCCTGTATCTGTTCTCTATTGTGTGGCTTGAGGGACTTATCATCTGTGGTATAAGCCTGTTCTACCTGAACCTACCCAATGTCAAGAAACATTTCGTGACCAGCTTCTAACCTGCCCTCTGAAACAGATGGGGCGCGCACTCAGGGCAAGTCAAGATGCTCAAGTCATAAAAGAAGTGCGGGGCTCTCATCACGATTCTCTCGTGAGAGCCCTGTGTCTTATGTTTTAGATCTCTAATAGAGGTCCTTGGCAATCATCATGTCTTCGACTAATGCCTGAAGATCCTCTTCGTGCTCGACCTCGTCCTCGAGTATCTCAAGGGCCATGTTGTAGGTGACGGGGTCCTTCCCCTCTGTCAACTTCAGTATCTTGTCGTAGACATCTATTGCACACTGCTCGCCCTTGATATTCTGATCAAGCAATGCCTTCACTGATGGATCGCTGGGAGTCTCATAGCCACAATTTGTCTCATCGTACCAGGTTTCTGGAGTCAACAATGGATCTCCGCCGAGCTGGATTATCCTCTCGACTAGCATACCTGCGTGACGTAGTTCATCGTTTGCATGTTCCATGAGTTCTGCGACAACTGCGCCTCTCATGGGCCCGACAGCGACCTGTGCTCCTACCCAGTACTGGTAGTATGCCAGCCACTCATCGGCGAAAGCCTTGTTCAAGAGGCCTATGAGTTCATCTACATCTAACTTTACTATCTCTCTTCCGCGTTTTCCCATTTCTATTCATACGTCCGTACTGATCTGCTACAAAGGCTGAATGGGCAATCATTTGACTGCCCGATGATTCACTTCGTAGTGTATCTAACAAAACGAAGGGGTGGCTTTTAAGGAGTGGGAAGTGGCAGTTAATGCCTCTATTAGTTGCTATTTGTAACTTACAACATGTCATATGTCTGTTTGCGGTGTAATAACGGTTTTAAGGGCTCGACGCTGCTCCATTCTTGATGAAAGATGCCCGAGTTTGCAGATGCTTTTTCAGGCCTTGCTAATGACAGGAAACTCACAGATAGCGAACTCATCCGTGCAATCAGGTACATGATTGCAGCAGAGTACGAGGCTATTCAATTGTATATGCAATTGGCTGAGTCCACAGACAACAAACTTGCCCAAGAAGTACTCATTGATATCGCTGACGAGGAACGCGTACACGCTGGAGAATTCCTCAGGTTGCTCTATCACCTTGCTCCCGACGAGAAGGACTTCTATGACGAAGGAATCAAGGAAGTCGAGGAAGAGATGGAGGAACTAGGTATCAAATAGACTCACCGTGTGATGCAAGTGACGGGACATCATCTCCCGTTGCACCCCTTTTTTCTTTCAGTTCAGACCGAAACACTGCTACCTCATTGTGATGCCGAGTGAGCGTACTAGGTCCTTGTACCGGTTCCTTACTGTCACCTCTGTGACGTTGGAGGCCTCGGCAATCTCTCGCTGGGTCCTTCGATCGTCCTCAAGTATGCCCGCAATGTAAAGGGATGCTGCTGCGATTCCACCGGGGTCTTTGCCAACGGTAATCCCCTCACGTCTGGCCTGTGAGATGATGTCTGTTGCGGTCTTGATAGTCTTACCTTGGAACCCTAGATCTGATGAGATACGGGGAATGAGGTCTCTCGCAGAGGGTAAGGGTACGTGAACATCGACATACCGAAGAATGAGTCTGACACAATTTCCGAGTTCGCGACGTTTAATCTTTGACTGATTCACAACTTCATCGAGCTGTCGGGGGATTCTGTGGATACGACACGAGAGATAGATAGAAGCAGCAACTACTCCCTCGATTGTTCGTCCCCTCACGAGTCGTTTGTCCAGGGCCTTTCTATAGATATGAGCCGCAGTCTCCTTCGTCTTCCTTGGCACTCCGAGCTGAGAGGTGAGCCTATCCATCTCGCTCATTGCCTGACGTAGATTGGTCTGCTTTGAACCATGAGCCCAACTACGAATCTGCCACTTCCGCATTCGGTAAATCTCCGCCCGACGGCTCCCCTTAATGGATCGTCCTGCGGCGTCTCGATTGGTCCAGCTGATGGCTGTCGCAAGGCCCTTGTCGGCTATTGTTAGCGTCATGGGTGCCCCGGTTCTGGCCCGGGCATTTCGTTCTTCAGTGGTAAATGCTCTCCACTCAGGTCCGTGATCCATGATGTGGTCTTCAGCCACACATCCACATGAGGTGCATATACTCTCGCCCCGACGTGGGTCTTCGTAAAATGAGTCACTGCCGCAGACAGAACATATCCGCTTCTTCTCTCGTTCCTGTGTTGAACCTCGTGCTGTTCTTGCCATGGTGAGTTCCCTGTCTGGTCTCCTCCCGACTCCACTGAGGAGCAGGTTCCTGACGAGTATTCATGGTCCGGCGAGGAGGGTTCCTTTGCTGTTGACTCTGGATTTGGAGCCTCCTCTTATAAACAATCGGCCTGCCTGGGACCCTCTCTTGCCACGACCAAGCACTCATAAACAAGTATTTACCATAGTTAATCGAACTACAATGAGTAAGTCAAACATAACAGACCTTTGTTTCGGCATCCAAGGCGACACCGCCATTGTAACCGGTGCCTCCTCTGGACTGGGTATCACATTTGCTGAGACCCTTGCTGAGGCAGGAGCCAATGTGGTCATCATAGCGCGACGTTACGAGAAGCTCAAGGACGTCGCTGACCGCATCTCGAGAGAGACCGGTGCCAGTGTCCTTCCTATCAAGACGGATGTCACCAAAGAAGAACAGGTCGTCGAGATGGCAGACAAGACAGTCGAGGAGTTCGGCTCGTTAGACATCATCGTGAATAACGCTGGTATCAGTGCAATGGATCCCTCCGTTGATATGCCGCTATCAGAGTGGAAGAAGGTCATCAATGTGAATCTGACCGGTGTGTTCCTGACAGCAAGAACGGCGGCTCGACACATGATTGAGCAGGAATCCGGGAAGGTTGTGAACATTGCATCTATCTATGGTGCTGTGGGTGACAAGTTCCAAGCGGCACCCTACTACGCCTCCAAGGCAGCTGTCATCAATCTGACTCGGGCCTTTGCAATCGAGTGGGCGCCACACAACATCAATGTGAACGGAATAGCCCCGGGATTCTTCCCCAGCGAGATGACTGAGGATATCTTCCAAGATGAAGCAACCAAGAAGCTGCTCGCTTCAAGGACCGCCTTAGGACGTACAGGAAAGCCTGTGGATCTAAAGGGTGCTCTGTTGTTTCTGGTGTCTCCTGCGGCTGATTACATCACCGGCGAAACCATCTTCGTTGATGGTGGATGGACTGCACTATAGAAGACTCGTGGTGTAAGCCATCTGAGAGGCCTCTGCCGAGTCATTCTTAGAAATGCCTCTCTAGCAGGCTTCATGCGACGAGAACTTGATACTAACCAGTATGATCAAAGAAGAACAGAACCTCTCCGGGCCAAAAAATGGGCCCTCTTCTTCTTGCTGGCTTCAGAGAGTCTGAAGTGCATTCAGGCTGTCTGTCTGCTCTCAATCGAGTCTACGCAAGCAGCTTCTTCGCATGACTGATGACGTTCTCTACCGTGAATCCAAACTTCTCGAACATCACATTGCCGGGAGCGGATGCTCCAAAGCTGTCGGTGCCAATGACGAGGCCGTCCTCCCCAATCCAGCGTTCCCATCCAAAGGGCACTGCTGCCTCAACGGCAAGGCGCTTCCTGACTGTTGGCAGAAGTACACTCTGCTGATACTTCTGACTCTCCTTTGCAAAGAGCTCCCAGCTTGGAAACGAAATAACTCGGACGTTGACCCCCTCACCGTGTAGAATCTCTCCTGCCTTCACGATGAGATTCACCTCAGAGCCCGAGGCCATCAGGATGATATCTGGCTCTTCCTCTCCGAAGTCCTTGAGCACGTAGGCACCATGCTTGAGTCCCTGGGCACTGGCATACCTCTCCCTATCTAGAACGGGTATCTTCTGTCTTGTCAATACAATTGCTGTCGGGCCATTGCGGCGTTTGATTGCAGCCCGCCAAGCCTCGGTCACTTCATTGGCATCAGCGGGTCTGATGAGGACAAGGTTGGGCATTGCTCGCAATGAGGGGAGCTGCTCGACCGGTTGGTGTGTAGGGCCATCCTCGCCAAGCCCAATGCTGTCGTGAGTATAGACCCATATACTGGGATGTCGTGACAGTGCCGATAGACGCACAGCTGGACGCATATAGTCAGAGAAGATGAAGAAGGTCCCAGCATACGGTATGACCCCACCATGACGTGCCATACCATTGACAGCTGCAGCCATGGCATGTTCTCGTACACCGAAGTAGATGTTCTGTCCGCCATAGCTCTCTTTCTGTAACGCCTCGCTGTCATCTATCCATGTCTTGTTAGATCCAGTCAAATCTGCTGAACCACCAATGAGTTCCGGCAGGTGTGATGCTAGCGAATTGATGGTTTTTCCTGACGCTGCACGGGTTGCAATCCCTTTCTCATCAGGGGCAAACACAGGAAGATCCGAGTCCCATCCCTGAGGAAGTTCGCCCTCTAAGCGTCTCTGAAGTTCTGCATGAAGATCCGGATACTCTTTGGCATAACGTTTCTTCAGAGCAGTCCATTCCTCTTCGAAGAGTCTACCCCGATCGATGGCCTCCCGGAAGTGTTCAAGCACATCTTCCGGAATGTAGAACTTCTTGTCCTCCGGCCAGCCGAGCTGCTTCTTTGCGCCCGTGAGTTCCTCCTCTCCTGCTGGAGCTCCATGAGAGGCGGCGGAGTCCTGTTTTGTTGGAAGTCCGTAGCCTATGTGTGTGCGGACAATGATGATTGACGGTCGTGGGTCTTGTTTCGCCTTACTAATGGCCTCGTCAATAGTCTCCACATTGTTGCCATCATCCACCCGCTGTATATGCCAGTGAAATGCCTCAAACCGTTTGGCAACATCCTCGGTGAAAGTAAGGTCAGTGCTCCCATCAATGGAGATGTCATTATCATCATAGAGGACGATGAGTTTGCCTAGTTGAAGATGCCCTGCAAGCGAGGCCGCCTCAGAGGATATTCCCTCCATGAGGTCGCCGTCTGTAGCAATCACGTAGGTGTAATGATCAACCACCTCATACTTGCCTCGATTGAACTCAGCAGCCAGATGCGCCTCAGCAATGGCCATCCCCACCGAGTTTCCAAACCCCTGTCCAAGAGGGCCAGTCGTCACTTCAACACCCGGTGTCTTCCAGCACTCTGGATGCCCGGGTGTGCTACTGTCCCATTGTCGGAAGTCCTTGATATCGTCCAGTGTCAAATCGTATCCGGTGAGATGAAGCAAGGAGTACAGCAGCATTGACCCATGTCCCCCCGACAGAATGAACCTGTCACGGTTGGCCCAGTCAGGGTTTTTGGGATTGAATCGGAGGTGTCGTGTCCAAAGAGCATACGCCATGGCAGCAGCTCCCATTGGCATTCCTGGATGTCCTGAGTCAGCCCGCTGAACTGCATCTGCTGACAGAAACCTGATTGTGTTGATTGCTCGTTCCTGAAGGTCATTCTTCGATGGCATCTATTGGCACTCCTATGTATGAGATGGGAACAAATCCAAGGAAAAATCACTTGCCTTTAAGCTCAGCTGTCAGAAATCGCCCATTTGGATGTTACGCCCTGTAGATGAACAACTGTTACGCCAAAGATGGTGTTGTGGTTGTGATGAGAAAAAGGAGGAGGGAAGCAGAGTGCTCTGCTTCCGCCTAAGTTCTACTTCCTGAGTTTCACAATGGCAACGATGACCACGAGGGCCACAATGCCGCCACCAATCAGGAGCAAGGTAGTTGGATCTAAGAGAGGCAAGGCGCCCTCGGCTTCGATGCCCAGTGTGGGGTCGTATTCTAGGGTCTCGTTTCCGAAGTTCTCGAAGGCCAAGTAGATCGACTCACCTGCTTCCAGACCGGTTCCCTCACCGTAGCTTGCTCTCACCTGAATGGTGTTCTGCGCAGCCAGGGCGGTATCTTCGTACTCCATGTAGCCGTTGTTGAACTCGAACTTTGTTCCTGTGCGTTCGAAACCTGCTGGATCACGGGAACCCTGGTTCTGACCGTGATTGCTCTCCGTCACTGTGAACTGGAGGACAAGTATTGATTCCTCATATGTCCAGTCCCAGCCGTCAATCACAACATCGAACTTGACTTCTCCCGGCTTCTCAAGATCCAAGTGTACCCGGATCTGCATCATGACGTCAAACTCTGCCATGGGCGGCAGATTCCCTGGACCATCAGGGCGTGGGTCATGTGTTGTTGTGCTGGTCATGTTGAAGTGGACTGCAGTGACATTCTCACCCTCACCCTCTGTCACGAACTCACTGATCTCCCAGTCAGTTGTTGGTAGGGCGAACGGGGCACCAATCATCGTATCATTTCCCAAGTCAAAGACACCGTTAGAGTTCGTGTCATTGGCCTCGAACAACTTGACAAACATGACGTGGTAGTCTACATCAGTTGTGTTGGGGTCCCACCAGTGAAAGTGGGGTACCTCTCCTGCACCTGTTATTTTGATCTCGATTGCGTCAGTACTCAGGGTCACGATTCCCTGTGAGTGCTGATACTGAATCTGATTGCCCTGTGCCGCAGCAAGCGGGACAGTGCTACTCATCAGGACCAGCGCAAACGCCACCAAGACACCTTTTGCGAATGCTTTCATTGTTACACCATGAAGAGCATCACACAGACTATTTATAGGGACTATGAGATAGCAATCCCTCTAAAACAAATAAAAACCACTCATAATACTTTAAGGCGTAAAAATAGGTTTATGAATGCTTGTAAGGCTTGAAAACAACGTCAGAAATCTTCTCCTACTTCCAGCTTTCCTGTCAGGAGCCGGTTCTGCTTCCAGGTGGGTATCGTTCCAGAAAGTCATCTCTGACGACATCCATCATGAGTACATCAGTGTAGGCTCCTTCTGAGAACATGGCCTGTCTGAAGATACCCACTCGCTGAAAACCAGCCTTCTCATAAGCCCTCTGTGCTCGTTCATTATGGATGAGAGTGTAGAGGTAGACGCCGTTGAGGCCCAGCACATGAAATGCTATCCAGAGCATCACTGTGGTGGCGTCCGTACCATAGCCCTTGCCGAGATTCTCGGGATTATGAATGGCAATACCAAACTCTGCTCTTCGATGCTGTTTAGAGATGTCGAAGAGACTTACTGTGCCCAAGAAGTCGCCGGTGCCCTTGTCTTCGATGGCCAGAACCAACTCGCCATCGGCCCATGGCCTCGATTTGGCTGCCTTCTCCAACCACTCACTCTCGCTTGCTCGAGAATTCGGGATGGCCGAATTAAGAAAGCGTCGGGTCTCATAGGTATTCCAGTGCTCAGTGATATCATCAAGATCTGACAGCTCAAGAGCTCTGAGACATACCTTCTCGCCATAATACATGATTCTGGGTTGTTCCATTTCTGATATAAGCCTGAGCTTCCTCCTTTGTTCTATCGAATCGTGAGAGATAGAATCTTACAGGTCTCTAGAGGAGCCAACTCTTCAGATGCAAGAAATGTGTAAGATACCCCCTTGCTGATATGTTGTCTTGGTCACTAGCAGGGGCAGGGCGGAACGCAGAAGTCTCTTGCAGTCGAGGTTCACTCACTAAGCTCTAAGAGCCAGATTATCGTGAATCGACGAAGCCCCTTCTTCCACCACTCGTCAAGCTTTTAACCTACGGTGTAGGTTCGCACACTATCAAACACTCTGAGTTAGGAGATAGAGAGAATGCAATGGTGGATGGACTTGTTGTTCTCGGGCAGTGGACTGCTACTGATCCTCTTGATCATTGTCGTACTGTTCGTGATTAATGGCATATTCCTTGGAATCGCCCTTGGTTTTGTCAATGGGCGCAATCGCGACCTTGGCGATACCTTCGTGACTTCACTTCTGATCGCATGTGTGAGCTGGATCCCTTGCCTTGGCTGCATCTTGTCACTCTACTTTATCAAGAGCAGACATAGTACGGGTTGGGGTGGCGCAATCATAGCCTATATCCTGACAGGCATCATAGCCCTCCTCGTGATACTGGCGATTACGCTGTTAGTCTTCCCAGGTCTCTTTGCGCTCATCTGGAGTCTCATCCCAATCCCTCCTGGTCCGTAACGGCAGTGGCTGGCGTACACTGTGGACGAAGGGGATGATGTTCCAAGCAGCTCCGCCGACTGTGTGGAGCTGCTGGACGACCCGAACCGGGGGCGCTTGGAGCTATCTGTGAGAACGATGCTCCTGCACCCAGTTGCCTTTCTGAAGGCTTCGGGCCCTTTCCTCACATCACATCATCCCTCTTGTCCTCAGTTTGATGACCACAGGGTTAGCATCGGAAGACGCCAGTGGTGCATAGGCTGTACCTTCAACACGCTGTCCTTTTTCATCGCCATGCTCGTGTTTCTCTTCCTTTGGTTCTTTGTTCCCACGCTTCTTGTTCGGTTCTATCTCTTCTGGGGAGGCGTGGGCGGTGTCATCATCTATGCAGTTCTTAGTGCCTCAGGAATCACTGATATCAGCACATCAGTCAAGATTGCATCAAAATTCGTTCTCGGCCCCTCGTTCGCTGCTATATCTTGGTCGATTCTGTTGGCCAATGGCCTGTTCTCTCCGGGATTGGAACTGAAGATTTTGCTCATTGTTATCTTGTATCTCTTTGTCCTAACATTTCTCAATGCCAAGCGCATGTATGAGATCGTACGAGAGTGTGAGGACTGTGAGTACTCAATGCGCTGGAGCCAGTGTCCCGGTATGAGAGGTCTCGTCTGCCGATTGGCGGAGGGAGGATTTGTTCGCGCAGCGCCAATCCAACATGATAACTCCTGATCAGACGAGCCATGGATGGCTGAGTTCGATATGCTAAAGAGTAGTCCGAACTAAGCTCACCAAAGCGGGGCAGAGACCGTGAGCCCAATGAAGATTGAATTCGAAAAGCCCATTGTCCGGGCCAATCTGGACAGAATCACCTTCCCGCAGCAATGCCCCGTTTGTGGTGTCCGTTCTGATTCCGTGACTAAGATCACTGCCATTCCCGGCAGGGAGCAATACCTCCGTCCCTCTTGGGACCCCCGCTTCTCGCCCTCAAGAAGACGCCTTGCTGGCATCTCTGAACTCGAGAAGAAGACCTTGATGGTCCCGGTCTGTCAGGACCACAAATATGAGGCAGAAGATGAATGCAGGTCTCGGATACTCTGCGTAGTTTCTGATGGAACACTCATGGCAGTGGCCCTATTCGCGGTATTCAATATCACGAACGATCTCTCATTGTCAAGAATGACAGGATTCTGGGCCTATGCATCCATGGGTCTATTTGCCCTTTCACTTGGCCTCACGTACTTCGTATTTCGTCCCCATCCTATTGAACGGGCCGTTCGGATTGTAGGCTTCGACAACGGTTTCCAGTATGTCTGGTTGGAGATAGAAAAAGAGGAGTATCGCGATGCCTTCTTGGAGGAGAACAAGATCCATGCAGAACTGATATCTTGGATTATGAAGGCGTGAAACGGTTTCATCACTCAGACTGGATGCTGCGCCTGACAGAAAGAAGGAGTACTGCCCTGCTCTCTTCTCTACAGGGCAGTCAGTCCATCATCAAATCGTTCTACTTTACCTTGAGATTCTTCTCGTCTTTCCACAGTCCGTGGATGTTACAGAACGAGGTGGCCATCAGTGTACCCGGTTTGTCAGTCTTGAATACATATTTTGTCTGAGGCTCAGCATAGATCGTGCTTGTATCTGCACCCTTAACCGATGCACCATGTGCATCGAAGCTTGTATAGCCTATCTCGTATGGGAACTTCTCTCCCTCAGGCCAGAAGAACAGGTCACACCATTTGATATGATGAGCAGTGGTATTGGGATGGGGTATCTCCTTTCCAACGGATACCATGACCTCCACCAATTCTCCTTTCTTCACTTCATCAGGACACTCAATAACCGGAACATGCTTCTCGTTCTTCCAGTCGTCTGTCTGTAGCCAATTCTTGTCTGCCATTTCTTCTCGTCCTCGCTATTCTCTCTCTGGGCAGTCTGAGCCTGCCCACATTAGGAAGTTCGTACAGGAAGTTAAAACACTTCGCTTACCACGTCTCTTTCAACTGGAGAGCACAGGAAATGGCTACTCATGGGCCATTTTCTCAAGTTGGTTGAGTGTCCATTTTCCCCGATCGGACAAGTCGTAATAGTTGCGGCGCCGTCGTTCGGCACTGAGCTTGGAGTGAGTTTCCACAATGAGACCACTACCTCGGAGCTCGGAGAGATGTTGATAGACACTGGGTACCTTGATCTTGACTCCAAAGCGCTCTGCTAGAGTCTTCCAGATGTCATACCCGTACGACTCACCCTCGGACAGAATCTTGAGGATATACTGTTTTGTCTGCCCGATTTCCGTTGTATATCCTCGCCCCTCTATCCTACTAAGTAGATGTTCCAGTCTTCCTCTCCCTTTCACTAAGGCGCGTGTTATGTCTGGGTACTTCAACCCCGACCCCGTAATCACGCAGACTACACTGTCATCATGGTGAATGATGCCCTCTCTCAAGAGGCGCTCTAAGGCTGCAATTGTTGTGGCGGCTGCTGGTTCTGCAAAAACACCCTCGCGGCTGGCTAGTTGTCGCACCCCCTCCAAGATTTCATCATCGGTTACCGCCACAGCTTCACCACCGGATGCTCGAAGTGATTCGAGGGCAAATCCCCCACAGGACGGGTCCTCAACACCGATATCTAGGGCTACTGTGGACTGGACCTCTACCGACTCCACCCTCTTGCTTCCGCTCTCAAAGGCTTCTACGATGGGTGCGCATCCTGCAGCCTGGACTCCGACCAGACGAGTAGTAACTTCGTCAATAAGTCCGAGCTGTTCCATCTCTTGCAGGCCTCGCCAAGACATTGACAGGTGCCCTCCATTGCCCATGGGCAGTATCATCCAGTCAGGAGTCTTCCAGTCGAGTTGTCCCACCACCTCGATAGCGGTGGTCTTTATGCCCTCGAGGAAGAACGGAGTATAGGGTACTATGTTGTGTAATTCATGACTAAGACCTGCCGCCTTCTCCATCGCATTCCTATGATTTGCCACAATCTCTACTTCTGCTCCGTATGCGAGGATCTGATGAAACTTACCAATGTCAACGCTTCCTCGTTGTGCAATGAAGACTCTACTCTCCATTCCCGCTCGTGCTGCATATGCAACCAATGACGCTGCAAGATTACCAGTACTTCCGCAGGATACCCCTGTTCGTCCGATGTGTTTTGCCTTGGTTATCTCCACCGAGATACCTCGGTCTAGGAAGGATCCCGTGGGATTCCGTGTTTCATCTTTCAGGTATAGGTTCTTCATGCCCAGCTGTTCTGCCAGTCTTCCACCCCTCTGAAGGAACGTATTCCCCTCACCAAGACTGACATGTTCATCAGGAGCCAGTATGGGTAAGACTTCGTGGTACTTCCAGAGCCCCCCTCTCCGATCTGCAAGCTCTGCTCTGCTGATCTCCCCTTGTGCACGGTCGAGGTCGTATTCCGCGTGCAGGATTCCACCACAGCGTGAACAGACCACATAGTACCCGTCAGGACTATGTCGGTGACCACATGACGAACAACGGAAGTCCTTGAGGAAAGACATAGAGCATCGAGCCTATATATAGGCTCAAACTTATATATATCTGCTGGCTATCTCTCATTGTCACTGACTGATGAGCGAAACGGAGGCAAAGACAGATTGGAGATCTGGAACGTGCGTGAAATGGACCCCACCGTCTACAAGGTACTGGTCGCCATCTTCACTGCACTGACAACTGCAGTAACGATGATCATCAACATACCCTTTCCCACAAGCACTGGCTATTTGAACTTCGGCGACTCGCTCGTCATGATTAGCGGCCTATTGCTAGGTCCTATGGGCGGGTTCTTTGCAGGCGGCGTGGGATCAGCAATGGCTGATGTTGCCCTGGGATATCTTCATTTTGCTCCTGTTACCCTTGTTGTCAAGGGAATAGAGGGCCTTCTGGTAGGCTTACTCGCCACGAGATCACGCGAGCTATCAATCATCACGCCCTGGGACATTCTCGGGATTATCCTTGGCGCACTTGCTATGCTGGCGGGGTACTACTCCTTTGAGTATGTTCTCTTCGGCGCAGCCGTGGCCTTGGAGGAACTACTATTCGTGAACTGGATACAGGTGACAGTGGGAGGCATTATCGCCTCAGTCGTTGGACCGATAGTCAGAAAGATATTGAGGGATTTCACTGGTGGAGGAGAACAAGAGCCTGTTGAAATTGAACATGTAGCTGGGCAGTCCGTTGTTCATCTGAAACGGACGTAGGCTTCTGTTGGGCACTGACTAGAACCTGAGTTCTTCTCTCTCTTCCAGTCCGACATATCTTCGATTGAATCTTCTCAATGCAAAAAGGCCCACCCAATAGATTGTCATCATGAGTATGATCACTGGGAAAGGCCAGTAGACAATGAACGAGTAGGTTGAGATAGTGATGGGGTATGGCCCTCGCGGGTCCATATAGAGGTTCAATTCCTCTCCACCCTCTACCATGACTGTCTGATTAATCTGGTAGTAGTACTGGGCCTCGTAGGTATCCCATTCTGCGTGGTTCACCTCCTCAGAGGTGAGATTGAACTCAGCTGTGAGATGGTGTTCGTCACCTATCTTGTTCCAAGGTGAGGGAATCACAGACTGGGCGATATGCACCTTCTCCGTATGAAGGACAACTCGCACTGTCAGATCCACAAACTGTTCAACGGTTCCAGTTTCGAGGAGCTTGAGTCTGATGAATATCTGACCTGGCACACCAGTAGTCCAGAAGTCGTGATTCTCCACGTGACAACTTATCCTGAGTCCGCACTGCCACGTGAAGGTCGGGCTTGCCCGAAGCGCAGTCACCGGCATGACTGGATAGGATAGTGCAAGAAGAACGATTACAACAGACATTACCCCTTTCCCACGCATGATAATCAGTTCCCATAACGGCCGACTTCGCTCATAAGTTTTCTCAGCCCCAAGGATTTCTGCCCAAAGAGATTTAGGCATAGCGAGGCCTTAGTCTAGCAAGTGGTGGGATTCATGTCACCTGTGAACTCGGCGAGCAGTATAGGTCCAATGTGGGGCTCAAGATGCTGGAGAATCATGGCGATTGTAGGAGGCATTCTCCTCTTCGTATGGGGCATCTGGATGATGCTGACCGATATTCTAGAGGGGTACGTTCTCTGGTGGTACAATCTGTCCATTGTCTTGTTTGGCTTCGCCATCTTCGGTCTGGGCTTGTTAGTGATAGAGGGGTTACGTGCGATGCGTAATCTCTTCAAGTTCGGTCTGCATCCGGATAGGTCCTCTCAAGAGTCTGGCCATAATCAGACAGAGCCTATGTCCCCGCATACGGAACCAGAAGGAGGTACAGACAAGGGATGAATCTTTACATCTCTACAACTGCGAGATCTCTGGCGGCGATGCTCATAGTGATCCTGGCAGGCAGCCTGATGTTTTCTCAACGGCCACATGTCCCAGATTCAGGTCACAGGCCGCTCCCCCCAACATACCCGGCTCAGAGTCCTCATGCACCTATTGTCATTGAATCAAATGCTGACTTTGAGAGTCAGGGCTGGCCGGGCAGTGGGAGTCAGGCCAATCCCTATCGCATAAGCGATCTCGAGATTGACAGTATGGTGAACGGGGCCTGCATCAATATCAGTAACACGGATGTTCACTTCGTGATTCAAGGGTGCACCTTTCCTCACGAGGGTTATTCCGAAGGGGACATCGCCCTCAATAGCGTTCAGAATGGACTGGTCATCTCATGTGTCTTTGAGACCGCCCCTATTGCTGTTAGACTGGGACTCTGTTCTTCGATTTCTCTTGAGACACTGAATCTGACCAGCTCGGTACTGCTGATTGAGAGTTCATCAGATATCTTGGTGGCGTACTGTGACATCGAGTGGGCACCCGGAGATGGCATCTGGGCTGACTCGTCCGATCTATTGGAGATTACAGGGAATACTGTGTCTGGAAGTGCAGCTTCGGGCGTAGTGCTTGAGGACACGGACAACTCTTTGGTCTTTAGCAATATCTTGAGAGACAATACCGATCACGAACTGATATTCTCTGGTAGTAGTCAGGGAAACACCGTGTATGCCAACCGTTTCCAAGGAGAATCTGGGAGTCTGGCCTATGACGAAGGAAACGATAACAGCTGGGACAACGGAGAAGGTATCGGCAATTACTGGTCGGACTATTTGGGAAGTGGATTCTACTATGTTGATGGTCCCGCAGGCTCAATAGACCACTTCCCTACGGGGCCCTCTAGCACCACTACGACAGGCACTACAACTACGACCCCAGGGAACACCACGACGACCACAACCACCTCAACAAACACGACCAAAGAAACAATCTATACGACGTTGCAGACGTATATCCCTCTTGATCCAGAGTTGCGTGGAATGCTGGTGGGTACCTTTTCGGCTCTTCTAATCGGCACGGCAATGATCGTGATACTCTTGGTCGTTCGCTCACGACGAGCTATTGACATGACCCAGGCAACATGAAGAGTATGTGTCCTGCTAGCTCGCTCTGTCAGAATCGTTTATTTGGTAGTGCAGTTCTTGGGTCCTTGTTCACAGGACGGCTGGGACATGACTGATAGGAAACAAATCACTATCGATACCAAGCGACTCGAACAGATCAACGACTTTCTTCTTGATGAGGATAACCCTCTCGTGAATGACATCCTTGAGCTGATTGAGAAATATGGTGGCGTCGACGAGATCAACCGGAAGGCCAAAGATGCACGTAGACTCGAGAATCTGATGTCGCGGCTCGAAGATGCTAACTCTCCCTTTGTGAAGGACATACTCTGGCTACAAGAACGGCGTGATGATGATGCTTTCATCTCAGTGCCTGAGTATCGAAAGAAGATCCTTGGAGATAAGGCTGAGTCTATGGATTTTGATGATAGCTTTGCTGTGACGCTTGAGATCAGCGCATGCCAGTACTTTCCCTGGCTCATCGATGAAGCGAAAGTTGCCATCGAGAATCAAGACTTAATGCCAGGCAGGTTCATTCGCGTCCGAAACATGGCTGAGCAAGTGGAAGATAATCATATCCTTGCTTTCGCTGCCGCCATGCAGGTTCTGGGATCATCCTATGTGGAGACCTTGGATACTAAGGGGACGAAACCAAATGAGGAGGGACAGCCAACCAATGTCCATCTCGGTGGCCCTGCAACCATCACTGGATACTTCGGTGGAGTTGGCATGCCCAATCATTTTCCAATCGAATGGGCTGACGAGTACCTTCACTATTACACCCAGTATGGGGTGAAGCAGGTGCTGAACATCAATCCCGGGAGTGTCCTCATCGGGTATATGATGCATAAGCTGGGCATTGATATGGAGTTCAAGATTAGTGTCTACATGGGCAATGATAATCCGTATGCATGTCTCTGGACTCTGATGACCGCACAGCTCTTCAGCCGAGATGATGGGACCACGCCGCTCATCGGCTTCAACCTAGCAAACAGCGTGGACAATGCAACGATTGAACTGGCTGCTTATATCCGGAAGAACTTCGGTTTCACTGATGTGGTTCGGATTGAGCATCATATCACAGAGACCTACAAGAGCATTGTGAGGCAGCCCTATGATCGACTAGACGAACTCTTGGAGATTGCCGACCACGTCAAGAATATCAGTGCAAAGCACGAGGGTGCGGTTCCAGAGATCGACAAGACACGGGAGCATCCAAGTGACATTCTTGATTACTTCCGCTCAAAGGAGGACATCATTGAAGCTGGTCACATGGACTATCTTCGCAGGAACTACTTGGACAAGCATAACTCACTGAATCGCACGGCGAGAGAGCTCACCAAGCGTGGACTGACATTTCTCGCGGCACCGAATCTTCATGAGAAGTAGACTTCAATCCTGAGGGTCTGCTCGACCCTCTACTTCTCACATCCATGGCTGGAAGACATCATCATACATATTTTCAAGGCGTCGTTTGTGGTGCTGCTCTTCCTTTGCCAGGGTCTCGAACACTACTCTGTGACTTGGATTGTCTGTCAGGTCTGATAGCGACTTGTAGAACTCGAACGCTCCTTCCTCTCTCTTAATTGCGACGACAAGAATCTCCTGTGGAGATGATCCAGCCTTCAAGGGAATGTCCTTGAGGTAGTCGCCAAGACCAAGCTCCTTCATTTCCTCAAGAGTACAACTGAAGGTGCTGCAGACATCTTCCTTGAGTGCCGCCTGCAGCTTCTCCTTATGCCCAACTTCCTGCTGGGCAAGATCTTTCAGGAGCTTCCTGGACGCCTGGGTTTCAGCATTGTCAGCAGCCGTCATATAGAAATCATAGGCCTCTTCTTCTCTCTCAATTGCAAGGGCAATCAGGTTCTCGAACGATTTTTGAACGTCAGTCAAAGTCCTTCCCCGTCTTGGCTGGGGCCAAGAGGGTATTAAGCGTGATGCTTCGACCGGTGTTCAGGATGTCAATGCGAACTTTTTTCTGAAGGCGTCTAGGCCTGCAGGTGCGTGAACAGAAATGGAAACTCGGGACGGTCTCTCCTTCAACTGCGCTGAGAGCGTGATGATTGGAGTTAATCGGAAAGTTCCACTACCTGGCTTTGATGCATCGTGTATGAGGATTGCCTCCATACTGGGCGGAGGGGTTGGCGGGTCTGGTGAGATATGTGGAGCGGTGAGCGGCGCCTCTGCATGTATTGGACTGATCTATGGGACGGACGGGACCGAAGAACCTGATGAATTCGACAGGAAACGGACTCTTGCTCGATCTCTGGTCAATCAGATGGTCTCGGAATTCACGGAGAAATGGGGCACAGTCCGATGTAGGCTTCTCAAAGCCATGGATAAAGGAGAGATGAATCCTGCCGGCACAGCTCGTGAAAAGCCCTATGCCCGCGATAGATGCGACGAATACGTAGCCTGGACGGCGAACTGGCTGGGGAATGTTGCCGAGTCTGTTTCTCCCTCCTCTGATATCAGGGAATGATGCGATATTTTGTGCTTGGGAAAGAACCAAGTAGACCCATCTCCATGGAATCGTGAGTAAAGGTGTGACTCCATGGAGTTAAGAAGTGACGATTTCGATCACGGTGGTCAGATTCCGGATAAGTGTGCCTATAGAAACGACAACATCCATCCTCATCTTGAATGGTCCAATGTCCCCGAGGGGACGGAGAGTTTCGCACTCATATTCAATGATCCTGATGCACCTGCTGGCAATTGGTTGCACTGGCTCGTACACAGTATCCCGCCCGAAGTCCGTTCTATCCCTGAGGGGGAGAGCTCTCGTGGAGTAGAGGTTGAGAATGATTTTGGTGTCACCGAGTATGGCGGGCCTGCGCCCCCGTCTGGGACTCACAGATATATCTTCACCCTCTATGCTCTTGATGTTCCTCGTCTCGAGGGTGTCACAAAAGAGACCTTCAAAGACAAATGTGAGGAACATATGATTGAATCCGATCGGTTGATGGGTACGTATTCTAAGTAACAGCTTTTCATAGCAACACGCTTAAAATCGGACATCTGACACTGGCAGGAGAAGCTAGGTGGACTAAATGACAGATGATGTACTCTTGGATATCAAGGGGCTGAGAGTCGAGGCCAACGGTATACCCATTCTTCGAGGCCTCAATCTCCAGTTTGAACGCGGAAAGGTCTATGCCGTGCTGGGGCCCAATGCCTCAGGAAAATCCACGGTGGCAAAGACCGTTATGGGCCTTCCCGAATACGAGGTCAAGGGTGGGGACATCATCTACAAAGGAGAATCGATAGTCAACAAGAGCATCACAGAACGTGCAAAGATGGGTATCGCCTATGCCTTTCAAAGCCCGCCGGCAATCTCTGGTGTCAAGCTTGAGGACTTCATCTGTCGCATATGTCCGGATTATGCCTGTAAGGAACCAGACGAAGAACTCATGGGCGAAACGTGCATGTGCAGGCAAGAGCTCTATGATGACTTCGAACGACTGGGAATCGAGAATCTTGGTGACCGCAATCTCAATGAGAATTTCTCGGGTGGAGAGCTCAAGCGAAGCGAGCTCTTCCAGGTCCTATCAATGCGACCGGATATAGTATTCCTTGATGAGCCCGACAGTGGGCTCGACTATGATTCGCTCAAGGTTGTTGGTCGAGAACTCAAGGCCATGAAGGAGAAGGCGAACTCGACCATGGTGATAATCAGTCATCACCGATATGTGCTCGAGTTTGTTGAAGTGGATAAGGTCTACATTCTGGAGAATGGTCGTCTGGCCTATACTGGAGGAATGGGCATAATCCCAGAGTTGGAGGAGAAGGGCTACGACATGTTCCTTGCCCAGGCTGCGAGCTGAAATTGAGGAGGATGAAGAATGACGGAGACCGAGAAGAAGCGCAAGCGAGCAGAAGCGGCCAAGAAGAAGTCGGCTGCCTATGGCGAGGATCTAGATTTGGACCAGTTTGAGTTCAGCCATGAACAGCCGCGGCGGATGGACTTGGATGAGGTCTCTGAAGAGGACAGAGATCTTGTGTCCGAGGTCGGTTTCGATGCATCCGAACGACTCGCATCCGGATCCTATCTTCAGTTTGATAACGAGAGTATCTTGGCCGACGTCCTGATTGGACAAGAGGGCCTTGAGGTCATACCTACCAGTGAGGCCTTGGAGAAGTATGACTGGCTTTCAGATTACCTGTGGAATGCCGTTCCTGTGGATACGGACAAGTACACAGCTGCCAGTGAACTGGAGCACTACGATGGCTATTTCATTCGTGCAAAGTCAGGTCATAAGATTCAGATGCCGGTTCAGACCTGTCTTGTTCTTAAGAAGGGCAAGTCCATTCAGAACGTTCACAATATCATCATCGCGGAGGAGGGTTCGGAGATGCACATCATCACGGGTTGCGCCACGCCAAGCGATGTGGAACGGTCTCTGCATCTTGGGGTCTCCGAGTTTTATGTCAAGAAAAAGGCCAGACTGACTTTTACGATGGTTCACAAATGGAGTGACAAGATAGATGTTCGTCCGAGATCTGCCACCGTGGTGGAAGACAACGGGGTCTTTGTATCGAGTTATGCAATCCTTAGCCCGCTACGGTCTATCCAGACCTTCCCAAAGGTCAGACTCATGGGACGAAACTCACGTGCGGACCTGTATTCTGTGGTCTATGGCACCAAGCAGTCGAAATATGATGTTGGTGGTGCACTCATTCTTGAGGCAGCTGCATCGAGTGGCAAGATTATCTCACGCAGTATCGCAACAGAACAGTCCGAGATTATTGCTCGGGGTGACTTGATCGGGAAACACAGTGGGGTCAAGGCCCGTCTCGAGTGTAACGGTCTGCTTTTGAGTGATGAGGCAGAGATAGGCGCAGTGCCTGCTCTCCGTGCGACTTCTGAAGGGGTCGAGCTCAGTCATGAGGCCACTGTTGGCAAGGTGGGCGCAGACCAATTGAACTACCTGATGTCGCGTGGACTGACAGAAGAAGAAGCCACCACGCTCATTGTCAATGGGTTCGTGCAGCTGAAAGCACCAGATTTGCCACCTAGCCTGCAGAGGTCTATAGATGATGCTATCAAGTTGACCCTTGAGAAGGGCCTCTAGTCCTTTCTGGGACCACCTCGCGCATCTCCGAGGGAAGATACTCATGGAGTGCTTTTGGTATCTTGATGCTTCCGTCTACTCTCTGATAGTTCTCCATGATTGCGACAATTGTCCGTGGATTGGCAACCATCGTGCTGTTTAGAGTATGGACATAGTCCTTGTCCAGACCACCTTTCTCAAGTCGATACTTGATATTCAATCCAGTACTCTGATAGGCTGTGCAGTTGCTGCACGAAACAGCTTCTCTGTATCTTTCTTGTCCCGGCATCCAGAGCTCCAAGTCATACTTCTTGGCGGCAACCGTTCCGATGTCCCCTGTACATACATTCACAATCCTGTAAGGGAGCTTGAGTCGCTGGAAGTAGTCTTCAGCGTTCCTTATGAGCTCCTCGTGTATCTTCCACGAGTCATCAGGATGGCTGAACACAAACTGTTCGACCTTCGTGAATTGATGCACTCGAAAGATGCCTTTTGTGTCCTTGCCGTGTGAGCCCGCCTCTTTTCTGAAACATGTGCTCACCCCTGCAAACTTGATTGGCAGATCAATGGGCTCGAAGATTTCGTCCATATACATTGCCGCGATGGGGTGCTCTGCCGTGGCAATGAGATACAGGTCTTCGTCCTGAATCTTGTACATGACATTCTCAAAGTCTGAGAGGTCTGTGACCCCCTCATAGGGTTCTCTTCTCATCATGAATGGTGGATAGATGGGCACGAAGTCCTTCTCGAGCAACATCTCAAGACCCATACGCATCATTGCGAGGTCAAGAAGCACTAGTTCGTTCTTGAGGTAATAGAATCTGGATCCTGCAATCTTTGCAGCTCGTGGTATGTCGGCCAGATCCAAATCCTCTAGCAGGTCCACATG
>SDNO01000175.1 GCA_004524435.1 Candidatus Thorarchaeota archaeon
ACGAGGGAGAACCTTGTACTTGGTTTCTTCAGGCCAGACTCGCGCAAGACTGCAGGAATGTAGTTTCTGGACAAGTGTAGTCTTCTTCAGAGGGAAAAGATGAAAAGCACCAATTAGTCCTCTTCGAAATGAGCCCGGATAGCCAAGCGGTTACGGCGGCAGCCTGGAACTGGCCGTAGGTCTAACAGGCAGCTGCTGTCCTAACGGACGCGTGAGTTCGAATCTCACTCCGGGCGCCATTCTCCATCTCGCCTTTAACATCAGAGTCAGAGCCTTCCTTGATTGTCATATCCCCCACCGGGGGTGAGACTTGCAGATATCTCTCCCACATAGTTGTTGACCATCATTTCTCGTACTCTGTCCTCATCATGAGTGTGTCCTAGAATCCAGGTCAGCTTGACTAAGGCGGCCTCTGATGTCATGTCGTATGCACTAATCGCCCCTGCTTCCATGGCTGCTCTTCCCACCTCATAGACAGAAGGCTCGGCCTGCCCGAAGACACATTGTGAAGAGATGACAACATGACATCCCTGATTGACAGCCTGTCTTATTGCGCCACCAAGGGAGTTCTCCATAGTTGGTATATTTCCTGACCCAAAGCCTTCAACGACAATTCCGTGATATCCCATATCCACAATCCTCGATAGGATTCCTGGTGGCATTCCTGGGAAGACCTTCAGGAGAAACACGCGATCATCAATCCGGGTATCGAACTTGGGCACCAGATTGTGGCGCTTCTTTCGTCCTTCGTATAGAACAATATCTCGCGCCAGAATTCCAATCGGGGAAGGGTCCATTGAATCAAAGGCATCGTACGCGTTTGATCTCACTTTCTTCGTACGCGTAGCCCGGTGTATCTCTCCATTGAAGACAATACACGTTTCTCCAATATCGCCGAATGCAGCAACGCGAAACGCATCGACTATATTCCTCGGACCATCACTCCAAGGCACCTGTGCTGGAATCTGAGCGCCTGTGAAGACTATCGGCTTACCGAAGTCCTGCACCATTAGGCTCACCGCAGATGCAGAATACACCATTGTGTCTGTTCCATGGGTGATGACAATTCCATCTAGGTCTGGCATCTCGTCATGAACCGACTTGATTTCACTTGCAATCTTCTGCCAGTGATGTGGCTGTGCATTGGCCGAATCAAGCTGTAGCAGTTCTCTGTTGACGACCTTCACACTACCCGTCTTTCGTGGCAGACTCTCAAGCAGGGCATCAACTGAGAGCCCCGGCCTTAACGCGTGGGTTTCAGAATCATAGACACTGGCGATGGTGCCCCCTGTCGTTATCAGACACACTTCGGTCTCTTTTGACATCACAGTACCCTTACACGCCTCCGATAGCAGGATTTATTGATATTGTGATTGTTCTATCAGGGTGAGATTCAATGCATGACGTCATTGTTGTCGGCGGTGGGCCGGCCGGGGCAACTTGCGCTCGCCATGCAGCTCAGGCTGGGCTAGACGTCTTGATGCTTGAGAGTCAGACCTACCCTCGTGACAAGCCATGTGGGGGAGCATTGAGCCCTCGCATTCTCGATATCATCGACTTCGATATTTCGCCTGTTGTTGATCGGGTGCTTAGCACGGCTGTGATTCATTCGCCCTCGGGCCGCAAAGTTGTCTGCCGCAGAGATGATGTTGCAGGTCAGATGGTGAAGAGAGCCAAGTTTGACCACTTTCTCGCGGAGCGGGCTCGAGAAGCAGGTGTTGCTGTAGTTGAGAACATGACCGCCGTCGCAGTAGAACAAGTCCGTGGAGGGGTTAGGGTCCTCAGCCCTGGTGATTCATTCAAGGGGAAGATACTGGTTGGTGCAGACGGTGTGAATGGCATCGTTGCACGGGAGATTGACGTTCGATGGGGCTGGCCAGATGAAGAGGTTGCCTTCTGTATTGTGGGTACCGTTCATCTGGATTCCGATGACATAGAGTGGGTTATGTCGGTTCCGGGCGAGCCGGAAGTTGTTGCCATGGACCTCTATTTTGGGATTCAACAGAGGGGTTATGGCTGGGTCTTTCCCAAACGTGACGAACTCAGTATTGGGATTGGTTGCAGAATGGATCTCATCGGAGACATCCGGAGTGAATGGGGTGCTTTCACCGAAAGGATTCGGGAAGAGAAGGGAATTCATCTGGACTTTCTCAGAAAGGACTCTTTCCGCGTTCCTGTTGGTAGAACAGGTTCTAGGTTCACGGGTAGAAGAACATTGTTGGTTGGCGATGCGGCGGGACTAGTGTCTCCCGTGACAGGTGAGGGAGTATACTATGCTATTTACTCAGGCAGAATTGCTGCAGAAGTCATAGCTGAGGCTGCCCGACGGAAATCTCCCCTCTACCTCAAAGAATACGACGTCAAAATAAAGCAGAAGATAATACCGGAGCTCGAAACTGCAGAATTCATGGCAGATGTGCTGTTTCGCTCGGAGCGGAACTCTGAGATTGTCTGCGAGATAGCATCGGAGGATACAACCATGCGGAATCTGATGATTGATTTTGTCACAGGCTCCAGACCGCCAGGTAAGATGCGAATATCCATTACAAAACGGCTTTTCACACGTCACCCTCTCAAGACGGTCCGTTTGGGACTCAACGTCTGAGAATGTCTTCAGCCCTCGACCTTAGTTTCATCTTGTTCTACGCGAATCTGCATCAAGTCCCGTGCAAGGATGCTGTTACCAAATACCTCTCTTGCCTCAGCCAGGATTGGCTCCCCCATCTCAGTTTCATATCTGGGACTGTAATGTGTAAGCACCAGCAAGCCCACATTGGCATCTCTGGCGATTTCGGCCGCTTGAATCGCGGTCATATGCCCCCTTTCCTCCGCTAGATCTCTATGTTCTTCAGCATACATGGCCTCAGATATCAGAAGATTCGCATTGCGAGCTGCCTCTCTCAGATTCTCGCAGGGTCGTGTATCTCCCGAATAGACTATCTTGACCGGCGCCGGCTTGGCCTCGGTCACTTGTTCGGGTTGTATGACTGTTCCGTCATCAAGTTTCACGGACTGACCGTCTGAGAGTGATTTCCATTGTGGGCCCTCGGGAACGCCGAGTTCTCTGGCTTTGTCCGGAAGGAATGTGCCAGTTGCCCGTTGATACCTGATTTCGAATCCAAATGCTTTACCCCGATGGTCGACCTCGAAAGCTCTAACGGATAGCCCGTTATCCTCGAAGAGCACGCCTTCTTCCACACCGTAGACTGTTGTTTCGAATGTAGTCCCCAGATGTATGGTCTTCTGGTTGACTCTAATATACTCAACAAGCCCTGAGGGACCAAAGATTTTGAGAGGCCGTTGTCGTCCAAGCAGGGAGAAGCGAAGCAGAAGACCCGGTAACCCGATTAGATGGTCAGCATGGATATGGGTTATGAAGATGCGCATGCGCTTGTTGAGACCGATGTTTGCTGTTTCCAACTGACGCTGGACGTCCTCGCCAGCATCTAGGAGTAGGACCCATCCCTTATGCTGCACTGCTATCGCAGGAAGGTTGCGCCCTTTGGTTGGTATGGATCCTCCAGTGCCAAGAAAGGTCACATCGAACATCTATGACTCCACAGGATGAATCCATAGCAGTGACCAACATAATAGTTGTGTAGACACAAAAAGCCAGTGTCTGATATTCAGGATACTCGAACAAGACGACGGGGCTGTTCTCAAAGAGCACATTGTTCAGCAATTCTCCCTACAGATTGACTCGGGAGGTACCGCTCTTGGAATGGATATTGACAGGACTTCAACATCTCATAAAGAGCTGAGTAGAAGGACAAATCAGATACTGCAGATTCGTGGGAACGAGATGGGTCGAATTGTCCTCCGAATAGACGACCAAAGTGATAGGACCGACCTTCGTCCCCTCTGGTTGACGCATTACGGGTCAAAGGTTCTGAATTATCTCAGCCTAGATATTGAGTGCTCTTGCAGACAAAGGACGTAGTCTTCCAAGATGTCGCTACTGAGAGGCCACTCGCTAGTTCAGGCTAGATCAACGGGAATATTCTCGGTGTCTGCATCACGTCTTGCAACACCATATGCGACGGGTTCGAAGAAAACACCATGGTCCCACTTCCAAGATTTGGTCTTCTCATCGTACATGGCAGCCATTGACATTTTTGTGTCTGTTCCGGCCGAGATGGTATGGGCAGAGTAGTTGCTAACCCGGCTTATCTCCTCCTCTAGAATACGCACGAGCTTGTTCCCGCTACCTGCCGGAACTGCTGCGAGAAGCATGATTCGGTTGTCTTCTGCATCTTCCAAGTTCTGCATGCGCGCCCTGTATGTAAGAGGGAGTTTCCGCCAAGCCGGTAGCACGTTTCCTGCGGTTTCAGGTGTGGAGATGACCATTATCCTCTCGCTCAGAGCAGGGATAGTCAGACGCGTCCGGGGCAAGAGGACCGGATTCTCAGCCTGCTGTATTTCCTTTCGCTTCTTGAACGCCGTACTCTCTGAGATACCGATTCGTCTTGTTATCTCATCCACTGGACACTGGTAGTTCTTACGAAGCAAATCGATAACCTTCAAGTCGTTGCTCTTGAGGTTGGGATATGTTTCCGGAATGTTCGGAAACCTGCCTAGAGTTATCGGCTCCCCTCCTTGTCGGAGCATCAGTCTTTGATGAAGAAGATCGGGAGACCATGACGAGGTAGCGTAGTCGAAATAAAGGCTAGAGAATTGTGGTTTACCGATTGAGCTTCTGAACGCCGAGATATTGTCCGAAGTCGCTCTCAAGGACCTGAACAACATAAGTAAGTCGCGCTCTTTCTCCCGGGGATACGTCGCCACGAGATAGACTGTGGGAGTGGCACCGTCCAGATAGATGGTCTTCTCTATATAGGGCCCAACTAACACTAGGCTGGGGTTTTCAAGAATGACAGTGACACGCTCAAGTCCGACGGCTCCCAGATTCAGCATCCCTTCCACGCGAAGGATGCCTGCGCGCTCAACCTTGCGATAACCTCTTCTTGTGCGAGAGTAGCTGATTCCTAACTGCTTGCTAAGACTACTGATACTCTCTCCTGGTGCCTCAACTGCACCTTGAAGAACAAGTAGCTCCGTCCTGTTCAGCCGAGAGACGTTGTCTTCCCAGAGTTGCACAATTAGAGAAAAGAGGTCTCGCTGCGTAGCAAGTGAAGCACCTTCCAATTCTGCCACTCTCTCCAGACGTTCCACCAAGTCCTCATAGAGGCTGCCCCGATAGGTTTCCACCATTCTCCTGACCCTTTCGATATCTGGACCCTCACTAAACAGTTCGATAGACCGGCCCGCCTCAATCTTCTGAACGGCTCGAAGTAATGCGTCAGCAGATGCTGAGTACTTGAAATTGGTCACGGCTTTTCTCCTCAAATCACAGGACTGGGACTGCTCCCTCAATCAATCTTCTTGTCGAAGGGCTATCATTCTGTCCAGCGCATTCCATATAATCTCCTTCTAGATGAGAGGCTTGGAATCAGCCCATAGCGAGTTGAAGTAAGCCGATGCCATGGCTGCAAAAACAGCGTGATTGGAGTAGATACCAAGATACTGCTGCTCTCCTCCCCCGGCCAGCATGATAAGCGTCTGCCGCTCATCAACGACGAGTCCTGCACCAAATACGCGTTCACGGGTCCGAATATGGACGCCGGCCGGAATCATCTGTTTCATCGAATCGGGCACATCAGACGTGAGAACGCTAACACTGGAGGCTCTTACATCAAGCACTCGTTCGATTATTGCATCAATGTCTTCGGCATCCAGATCCAAGCTAGGGACTGAGAGTTTGACCTGCTCTCTAGCTGACTCGACCATCTCAATTGCCTTGGCAAGTATCGCCGAGCGTCCATGGATGACAAAGACGTCCCTACTGGTCACTTGTTGATCCTCCTCATACAGTGGCTGGAGTTCATCAACAACCAGTTTACTAGAGCGATTGAGCTTCTCCTCAAGGTCCAGTCTTACCAGGCGAACAACTTCAGTGGGTGCCTTGGCAATGTACTGGGTGGGTCTCCCCCTCTGAATCTGGATGAAGCCCTTTTCTTCTAGTCTTCCCAGTACATCGTAGATGCGACTGTATGGGACACCTGATTCAGAGCTGATGTCGGATGCGGCCATCTTGCCTCCATCCACGAGTGCTAGATACGCTGAGGTTTCGTACTCTGTAAGGCCAAGCTCTCTCAGAGCTTTCAGGGCATTCTCGCTTACCTTCATCATCCATACCGGCAGCACTGAACAAGCCACAGGGCGGTCTTAAGGCTTGTTGGATTCCTTGTGATACCAGTTGAGAAAAGAGCGAAACGCCCTAGTTCGATGCGATATCGCTGTCTTCTCCTTGAATGTGAGTTCAGCATATGTTCGAGCAAACCCCTCAGGGATGAAGATGGGGTCATAACCGAATCCCTCCGACCCACGTTCTTCCAGTGATACTGCCCCACACATCTCGCCCACGAAGGTTTGAAGGTGCTTTCCGTCGGCGTATCCTACTGCTGTCACAAACCGTGCACTCCGATCTGCTACGCCTTCGAGGAGCTTGAGTATTCCTTTTCTTCCTATTGTTTCAAGCACGAATGCTGGATATGACCTGGGAAAGCCAGCAAGAGCATCGATGTAGAGTCCTGTATCATCTACAATCACGGGTTGCTGGATGAATTCAAATGCATGTCTTGCAGCCTGTTCTGCAACGGTTTCGACTGAGTCGTGTCTTATCTCTACCTTCTCAATATCCTTGCTCTCAAGGGCTACGCCGTACTCAGCAAAGATAGGACGTAGTTCTGCTAGCTTGTGCTCGTTAGTGGTTACAAGAATTAGTCTAGCTCTTGACATACTCAAGTATCTCCTTCATGATATGATAGGATGGCTTGGTCTTCTCAAGGTCAAACATACCGGTGACATTCCACAGAATGATGTGCTCCAGGCCCTGCTTCATGTACTCCTCCAATATACCAAGTATCGAATCAGTATCTCCTGTGATGTAGAATCTCTCTAGAATTTCTTGTGGCACTCTCTCTATGGCCTCAAGCATATGCTCTCTCCCATATCTCATTGGAATATAGTCTCTGAGAGAATAGAAGTCATTACCTAGAGGGTGTTCATAGCCGAGTTCTGACCACAGTTCTGCAGGGTACAGCAGAGCAAAGGCCCTCGCCAGAGGAGTCTGCATAAGCCTTCTGCATTCCTCCTCCTCCTCGTCAAGAATGAACCAGTGCCAGAGTGCCGGGGTGAACTCACCCTTTTTGTCCAGCTTACTCCTGGCACTCTCTATCCGCTTCAGGCGGCGTCCATAATCATTGGGATCTAAGAGAGTCGGAATCCAGCCATCGCCAAACTCTGCGGCAATGTTCAGCATCTTAGGTCCGTGTGCTGCTATCCACATTCTGGGAGGTCTATCAGCTCTACTTGGACGAAGAGACATCACCGCATCTTTCAGCTTCCAGAACTTCCCATCATAGTCGAATGGTTCATGTGATTGCCATATCTTTGAGATGATCTCCAACGCCTCTCGCAGTCTACCAACCTGTCCAGAGTAGCTGAGTCCATATGGTTCTATATTCTCAATCTCTCCCGCCCCGATTCCAAGAATCGCCCTCCCTTTGCTGATATGATCGAGGGTCATGAAGCTCTGGGCCAGTAGAACTGGATGTCTTCGAATCGGCTCCGTTACAGCGGATATGAGGTCTACACGCTCTGTAACGACCGCGCATGCGGCCATGATGGAGCTGAGTTCAAGGTATGTGTGAGGGGACTGCTGTATAAGGGCAAGCGGCGTGATGTCTGGGGTCCAGATACTCTCCGGCACGAAACCTGCAAAATGATCGGGAAAGGCCATACTGTCATAGCCCAGCGAATCGATTAGTTGTGCATTCTTCTTGACTCTCTCCCAAGGCGGCAGGAATGGACCCGGTGCTCCTATCTTGAGGTCTCGAACGTCAACCATGTGTCAACACGTCTCTGCGAAGTGAATTAGGGCCTTTTTCACCTTGTCGAAGTCATCAATCCTCATGAATTCGTCAATTCCATGGTAATTGTTATCTCTAGCAATTGTCCCGTAACATACGGCAGGGATTCCTGCGTTAACAAAGAAGGATCCATCATTGCCACCAAGGTCGGCAGCGAGAGGTACCGTCTCATCAGCAACCGATTTTACTGACTCCTGAAACGCCTTGGTGTACGGATTCTCAGTGTCCGACACCCAGCTGTTTGCCTTTGTGACAAAGGACACATCCACCTGAATTCCCGTTTCCTCTCTTGTGTCCCTCACGAATTCGGAGATCTGGTTGGCCACCTCATCTGGACTCTCTTCCGGGATTATTCTACAGTCAAATGATATCTCGGCCTTGCCCGGAATGATGTTGGTCTTGCTCCCCGCTCTGAAGACGGTCATGGAGAAACGTCCCCAGAGATTGCGGAAAGGGCTCTCGGGAGGAGCCGGATATTGGGAGCTCACCTTTCTTCTGAGGTCCGCAAAGCGGAGAAGTGCATTCATCACTGGGATACTGATGTGTATCGCGTTAGTGAATGCAAAGGGCATGCCTGCGTGCCCTTGAGTTCCTGTGACTGTCACAGTGCCGGCTACGATACCGCTTGCACCAATGCTGATGTAGTTGGGGCTGGAATCGACAACTATACCAAAGTCGCCTCGAATCTTTGGGGGCCCATTTATCAGATAGTCAATTCCCCATTCTCCCCCAATCTCTTCGTTAGGGGATATCAGGATTTTCCAGTTGACCTTGGCGGATTCCTGTTCCAACAGGGTTCTTGCAGCGCTGACTGCTGCCACAATATTGCCTTTGTTGTCGGTTGTTCCCCTTCCGTACACCCGATCCTTCTCAGTGGTCAGTTCAAAAGGCGGTCTTGTCCATTGGTCTTCCTCTCCAGCTGGTACCACATCATAATGAGTCGCGAGGAGGACTGTCCGATCGCTGTCCGCATCCAGCTCGGCAACCACATTTGGCTGAGGAATCCCATCGTGCTTCGAGTCAAAGACCCTGATCTCAAGACCTGCCTCTTTGCATTTCTCCATTACGACGTTAGAGCATTCACTGTAGTTCCTCTTCTCTTCACTGTTAGTGTCTAATTCTACTAGCGCTCTCAAGAATCCAAGTTCCCAGTCATCCACATAGCTCACCCTGTGCTAAGCTCTTCATACCAGATACGGATGGCTGGAAATGAGTCTTTTGAGTCTCACTTCTGGCAGGTCTGGCAGTAGTTTGTCCGAAAGCGGTTCGCCGTCACTTCCGATATCCTGCCCCCACATAACGGGCATATCCCCCCACCCTTTCCGTGTATCATAAGAAAATCTCGTTTCTCGATTGCGAGCTCTGTCAGAGTCCTCTTCATCATCATCTTTCGGTATCGTGACAGGACGTCCCGCATGGCCCTATATAGTCGAACAGATTCAGCAGCGTTCAGTGTTGATATTCGTCTGAAGGGCAGGATTCCCGCATAGAGAAGAATCTCATCTGCATATGCATTGCCAATCCCTGTAATGAACCGTTGGTTTGTCAGTACATTCTTGATATGTCCTCGAAATCTCTTGAATCTCTCCAAGAATAGGCCCTCTGTCAGATTGTCGGCCAGTGCTGATGGTCCCCTTCCCTCAAATCCCTTGACAGCAGAGAAGTCATCATCAACAACGAGATAAACCCGGCTCATTCTCTTTGAATCAGTGTAGGAAAGCAGGTCATTGTGGAATTGAAGAGTGAAGACATCCCTTTTGAGAGGCTTTCTTCCAGCATCTGCAACTCTGAACCTTCCTGCTAACATTGGGTTGATCACAATGCTTCCACCGGTACTGAGGTTTAGAAGCACGAATTTGCCGTCATTTGTGCACGAAGAGATGACCTTGTCTGTAATGCCACTGATAAACCGATCTGGAGTCATACCGTGAATGACAAGAGCATCATGAACATCTGCTGACTCAATCCTCTTCCCGTTGAATCTTTCAGACAGTCTTGTTGCGATTGCTTCGAGTTCTGGCAGTTCGGGCAAGATCTGCACCTCTCAATGGCCCTTATACCAAACGATAGTGTCCGGATCTTGGCTCGTAGACAACGCCACTTCGCTTCATCCTCTCCAGATTCTCAGAAGCAACATGTATCTCCACGCCCGCCTCTTCAGCTATCTCTTCCAGACTGGGTCCAAGGGATCCAGTCTTCCCGCTGTCAAGTCTTCGTATAGCTCGATGAACTCTGGTATTGAACTTCTCAAGACGCGCCTTCTCTCCCCAATCCTTCTTGGCTTCGGATTCAAGTTCGACGAGTTCTAAGAACTCCTTCAGTGCTGGCTCAAGGATGCGATTCCAAGACTGCTTCAGGTCTGCTGCTCTCACTTTGTTTTCCCATGCGGCTCGTGCGGTAGATCTGGCTAGTCGGACTGTACTCAGTGGTCTGCCCAATGCGTCGCCATCAAGAATGTGTCCCCGAGCAAACGCGCTCTGATCCAATCCAAAACTCTCCCTTAGTTTCTCCATTCTCTCAAGGACGTATTTGGTTGCGGCATCCACTGAGCGAAGGGATATCTTTGGGCTCATCATCTGAAATGTAATTACAGACTTAAGAATCGGCAGCCTGAGACCCTTAGGATTTCTGGTTTCGATCCAGAAGTCTTCTGATGTTAGGGCGAGAGGGACATCGGGCAGGACTGCTGTCTTTTCCTGAGTCAGTGTCCCAACGGAAACTTCTCTGAATCCACGAGGGTCCTGCCTCTCGATACACAGCTTTCGCAATTTGGTTGGGCTGATTGTTCCTGCATCTAATCGCCAGGTTCTCGGGGTCGAAACTCGAACCCCTCTGACTTCCCGATGTGTGCTTGTTGTCCCTCTGAGCGTGGGAGGAATGACCTTGCGGGTGAAGGAGAGAAGTCGTCGCACTTGGGCCTTGGAAGCAATTGCCTGAATTCCGGCGGTCAACCCTCCAACGGACTCTCTGAACGGTGGACTGGATACAAATAGCCGCGCAAAGACCCGTTTGCTTGCTTCGGCCATACCTACATGCTCGAACAACATCTCCGAGATATCTTTCAGGGATAGTGGGGGACGAATACGCTCGATGAGGTCAATCTTCAATTCCTGCACGTTGTCTCCAGTGAAAGCTTGGACGGACTGGTTCCGACTTCGAAGGACTCGCGGTAGAGCTATGCTCTTGCCACTTACTTCCACATACGCCCCCTCTTCGGGAGGTTCCTGGTCTGGAGATAGGTGGATGAATACACCTTGGACAAGCCAAGGACTGGGAGTCAAGAGAATGAGGTCTGTATAGCGAGTGTAGTGCACGAACCCTCTATGCACGTACTTATCTCCACGTTCATGTACTCTGAAGTCGCGATGGAGTTCGAGCTCCCATTCCGTGAACTCTGAACCGTACTCGCGGGTGAAGACGTCACTAGATGAGACTACGTCTCCCAAGCGATCACGACCTGTTCCATGTTTTCCAAAGAGTTCGTCAGATGCCAAGGTACTCATTTCCTCGCTCCAATCTATCTACTCCTTATCCTTCTGGTTCTCTCTCTTCAAGTACTCACGATAGGCTTTTGGATACTTCTTAGCAAGGGCTTCAATCGAGGGGAGTCTTGTCGAATATGGCGTATAGAACTGACCGGGTCTAACCTTGGCAAGGTTTGACGCCATGAGTTCTTCCATTTGCAGGTTCATCTCGAAGCCAATGAAGTGTCGCCATGCTCCCTTGGCAGCGACGGCTGTTGTTCCATTGCCCATGAAGGGGTCTAACACTATGTGTCCCGGTGCAGAAGAGTAGTCAATGCATTTTTGGACGAGTTTCAGCGGCAATTTCGTGCTATTCTTCGACTGTCCTGCTCGATAACTCCGTTTTATCCTCCACACATCTTGGGGATAGTTTTCCAGTTTGTTGAAGAAATAGTTGTCTTCATCTTTCACCAGCAAAAGAATATGGTAGTGACTGCTGACGAACCTCCTCTTCGTGAACACGCCGAACTGATATTGCCAGACGAGATGGTTGAGGAGGTGCAATCCCGCCAGTCTTGCTCCTCTCAAGACGAACTCGAGATTGTTCCAGCCGCTGAAGATATACATGGAGCCGGTTCTCTTCAGGAGCCGAGCTGCCTCACCTATCCACGACTCACTGAATGCAGGGTAATCGCCATCAATCTCCTCGTAGCCATCAACAACCAGATTTCCATCTCGATTGTATGCTCCGCTCTTACCGTCGAATTCTATACCGAACGGTGGATCTGCGATAACTAGATCCACACCGCCCTTCGGCACCTCTCTCATGCCCGTGATGCAGTCCTCAAAGAACACCGTATCCAGCTTCAGGTCATCGCGTACGTTCTCTGTTCTTTGATAGAGTCGTTCCGCGTCTGCAGCACTCCAGTCATGGGTCGGTTTGAAGTAGAATTCTGCAAGATGAGGGACATACCTACGGTTCTCCCGTTTTGAATCCTGTTTACCTCCATCATTCGTTTCATTTGTCATAGGATAGCTCCCTCAGACCCGAGATCCGTACGGCTTCGATACCACACGGATAGTCTACTCCGGCACCTTCAAAGTTATCCCCAAGGGTTCCAGCTCTGCATTCACACGATTCACCGTGTTCTCGATGGTTCTGCCCTTACCGAGCATTACGTACGCCATGCTCATCTGATACGGGGGTAGGAATGGAATTCCGCTGCCATCTAGTATCTCTTGATAGGTACTCTTTATTGTTTCATCTTTCAAATAGGTTTCCAGATGCTTCAGGGTCGCACGGTTCTCAAGCAGCATCTGTGATATTTTCTCCAGAAAAACAGCCTTCGGGATCTTCACCGTTTCTCCGAAGAGATTGGTCACATTCTCCTCGAACCATTCCCTCACTCTATCAACTGTGCATTGTGGAAAGAGCGTTATATTCTCCTCTCCCTCTCCCGATGCAAGCACTCTGACTATCCCCCGCTTCTCGGCAGATAATACCAAGTCATTGAATCGCAGGTACCCCACGCTCTCATGGTCAATCCCTTTCGCCTTCATAGCCTTCTTAATCTCCGCGAGAGATGTTGATTCTCCCCTTTCTATTTTCTTCTCCACGGTTGCCAGCAGGGATTCAAATGCACCCTGCAATTCTAGGGACAGATGTGATGCCTCGGGAATATCCTCAGAAGGAATCTCTAGTACGGTATTAGGGGGCTCACCCTCTCTTTTGACATACCTCTGTGACTCTGCCCAGTCAATGAACTCACCCCATGTGGAGAAACCCAGTACTCTCTCGTCGAATTGTGGATTGAGGGAATTCATGACATGCTTCACATGGCCGAGTCCTGTCTTCTGTCCAGAATCCTTGATCTTCTGTATTGCCTCTCGGAGAAACATTCCTGCTCTACGTCGGTAGTCAGAGAGTCTCCCAGAGCTCACGTCACAATCTTCCGGTCTGGAGCAGTCCAAGTGGACGGGCCTAAACGAATAGATATCATTGTACTTAGTTGCCAGTTCTGACAGGGCTGACGAGGTGATGATTGGATTACTAATGACCCAAAGATCAAATCCGCGCTCTCTCAACGCTCCCGCAATGAGGTTGAAGTCGCCGTCTCCGGTGATCATAACATACTGCTGGGTCTCAGGATAATGTACCACATGATCCATGATATACGATGCCATCTTGTAATCTGCCGCGTTGTCCTTTGCATCAGGGACATGGATCAAATCATAGCCGAGTTGATGTAGGTGCTCTGCCATTCGCCTTCTGGTGTCCCAATCGGCGAAAGCAAAGGCCTTGACGATTCTGCCCGACTTTCTTATAGCGTCCGTCATCCTCACATGGGTATCGAGCATGTCATGCACATTCTCAACATCCCAGAAGACAGTCAAACCGGGTCGTATCTCCGAATCAGACATCTCGTTCGCCAGCTGGGCAAGTGAGCATCCTGCCACTATAAGATTATGCTCAGGACACAACAGATAGAATGTAGGTCCAGCAATGTGTCCCTTGAAGCGCTGATCTCCCCCTCTCAGATCTGAATCTCAAACTCATCTTGGCCGAATGTCCTGACATAGCCTGCTTTCTCATAGAGTTTCAGCGCTTTGTGATTGGATCTGGGTGTGCCGACAAAACCATACCTGCAATCTCGAAAACGGAATTCATCATGTATTCGTCCAAGTAGGGCCATTCCCACCCCTCTTCTACGAAAGCCAGGAAGCACACTGAGTTGCCCCACTACTCCGTGGGGCGGACGGTACTCAGCCTCCGGAATAAAGCCTACCACCAGTCCAGCCGGCCTTTGATCAATCAAGGCAATCTGCCAAAGCGCCGGGGGCGATTGACCAAAGACTTCTTTCTTAATCAGTTCCAGGATGCGCCTGTTGGCATCCCTATCTGAGACCGATTGGTAGTCGCCGTGAATCTCCCTGTCTTCTTCCGAATAACCAAAGGACATGATGGTCATATCCGCTAATTCATCCAGTGAGAAGGCCGTTCTGTCAAGGAATTCTATTCTCTTCTTTGGACGTTCAGTAGGTTTCAGTTCAGAGATCAATGTGATTCCGCGTCTCTTCTCCACGAATCCAGACACTTGAAGACGCCTTGATTTCCTAGTCATTTTGTCAGAGAAAGTGTCAGATATGTGTAAGATTTCCTCCTTGCTGACATGTTGTCTTGAACACTCTCAGGGGAGGGATGGAACGCAGAAGTCTCTTACAGGTGACGTTCACTCACCATAGTGTAGAAA
The DNA here is from genome assembly GCA_004524435.1 of Candidatus Thorarchaeota archaeon. Taxonomy (GTDB): domain Archaea; phylum Asgardarchaeota; class Thorarchaeia; order Thorarchaeales; family Thorarchaeaceae; genus TEKIR-12S. The sequence goes on from SDNO01000175.1 coordinate 14,647, forward strand.
CGGACTGCCTAGATGGGCATAATGATGAAGACACGCAGGAGTTATTTGCCTAACTCCGAATGCGACACCAGCAGGGTTTCATCTCGGGATGGAGGGCAGAGTATTCAGAGGGGGGCGCAGAAACGCCACACAACAGGAGGACTGCAGCCAACTATCTCCACTATCTTGGCTGCTTGCGATTTCAAGAGTCGGAATCATTCTGTCCCTTCTCCCATATCACCCGAAGCCAGCCATGCAGCCATGCGAGGAAAGATTCGGACCTCATCTGATAGTTGAACCCTGCCGAGATTGTTCACAGCCACGACAGTGGGATGGCGCACCCCTGTGGTCATATCCACGAGCTGCTTCATCTCAAAGATCTGGGCCACCTCCACGATATTCACATCTATTCTAGAGAGAGCGTTCATCATCTCGTTTAACTCGATGCCCAAGAAGAGGATGTTCCAGCATCGAGACCGTGGTCCCCTCATCCGTTTCAGATCGGGGTCGGCAACGAGGGACACCCTGTCCCCCATTTTCGTGTTCAGTAGGTCAGCAGCTGACTCGGGGAGCATCAGCTGTCTTAGGAAGGCGGACCCACGCCTGCTTCTGAGTACGAAGGGCTTGACAAAACTCATGTCGATTGCTCCGGAGGGTGTATCAACCTCCTCGTAATCAACATCAGTCCGGTGGTCCCAGAAATACTCTCCCAGAAAGGGTTCTCCACTCAGGCTGGGGCCTCGTATCTTCCGTATGAGTTGGTCAGTCCTCTCCACATCGAAAGAGCAGACTGTTTCATAGATCCCTGGCCAAGCTGGACGTCTTTTCGTCATCTCCATCACATAGCACTCTCTGTCTGGATCAATCGCTACCCGACAACGGACCGATATGATGCCCCCTTCTACAGACTCTAGGGGGTCAAGACAGTCTGCCAGCTTCTCTTCCAGTTCCCACTTGTCTGGGAACTCTGCTGGCGCCTGTAACGTGACCCTCATGTCAGGTGGGAGTCTCTCTATGCGGAACCATCTGACAGGAATCACTTGGCCCGCCGGCGGAGGACCATACGAAAACAGACCCCGTGGCCACCAGTTGGTCTCCGAGTCCTCAGTCCAGCCCGTCCAGAGCACATCACCCTGGTCGGTATGCTGGATCACGATGGGAAACGTATCCTCCCATATACCGCCCCATCCCAACTCCTTAGGATTGCGGACACACTGATAGAACCCGGGAGGAAACCTCACGTCCATGGGCCTCTCTAGGCAGGCGAAGAGCATTCTGTCTGACCCGGGCGACTCCTCGAACACCAGCCACTCGTTACTCCCCTCAAAGAAGACCAACAGCCCTGCGCTATAGTCCCTGACCACCGAGAGCGGGTCAGGCATCTGAGCCAGGTGTTTAGCCCGCCACCGGAGATCTAAGAGTATCCGTTCCTGATTGTATCGCGATTGTAGTATGTCATCCTCCGACTCGAGCGGGCAGAATCCCATGTGAACGAGAGTCCATCTACAGTGTGCCATCCAGAGCGTCTGAAGTCGAGCCGGATGAACCTCGACACCACTCCAGAGCACCCCGAGGATCAGGATGAAGAGGTCGTTGCCATAGAGCTCAGCCAGTTCTCTACCGGATGTGCGAGACCGGCCCAGAGACTCCAGCGCAGACGGTGGCAACACATCGCTGGACACAGTCTTCTGCCGGGCGTTTCGCAGATGCCTCCAAACCACGCGACTGTCCTTGTGTGAGGACAGAGTGTCTCGAACCCTCCCTAAGGCTGTGACAACCGTCACTTCATTTCTGAACTTCAAGAAACGGTTGCACTCGGTGATGACCTTCTCCAGGAGGGTTCGTCTGTCGAACTCATACTCCTCAAGCCTGTCCAGAACCAATCCGCTGGCGCGGCGTGTGAGTCTCAGCTCTTCCAGCCCTGTCGACTCGATGGTAACATCGTGACCGACTGCACCTATCAGAGGAGGGCGCACCGTTTCGCGTACGAATGCACTGCTCTCCTCTTCCTCACGGTGTCTCCACGATCTCGTGATGGCATCAACGGGATGGTATCGCTTGGAGGTGTCATCGCCCCACCTGCTTCTCCGTGGCGGTCTTCCAGCGGGAACCAGCCTCACTCGCTCGAAGAGGCCAGAGGGCGATGGAGGCTTGAGCTGGATCCGCTTAAGTTGGAGAGCGGGTTCAACCGAGATCTGTGATAGCATCTCTGAGCCCCACGTGTCGCCGGATGTTCTGGGCCTGAGAATGCATGGTGATAACACGAGAGACTCTGTGATAATGTCGTCAGTCAGGTCCTGGCTGTTGAGAACATACCTGTGTGACCTACGCTCCCAGTGGCCCCGGGCGTACTTCGGACCCCGTATCAGTTCCTCCACTTCTCGTTCTCTGAGTTGACGGTCATCGCTGGTATCTGCGCGAAAGCGACGACCCCATCCATGGAGCTGTGGGACCACGATGAGTTCTGAGTGCGGCACGGCTGAGGTAGGGGTATCCACCTCTATGACCCGCACGTACTCCAGCATCGGAGCCCGCCAGCCCAAGAATCGCGGACGAGTGGGCTTGTTCCAGATGATGACATCGAGATGTTCCATAAGGGGGGAGTCGTAGGGAAGCGGTGCGACCTCATGCATCTGATATACCTCTGATGTGGTGGGGAGAGGCACTGGCTTGTCCAACCAGATAATCTCGCAGTTCGATTCGGGAAGCCACTCAAGAAGCCGCTGTTGAAGCACACCAAGAAGGGCATAGTCACTAGGTGGAATCGTTTCCCGGAGTTCAGGCCATCCGTCCACAACAATGACGCGTTTTGTGGCGTCAGTCTTGAAGTTCGACTTGACTTGCGACTCAACGGTGTCTAGGCTCCTTTGCCCGGAGTCGGAGAGCCCCTGTACCATTCCATGAAGGTCAACAAAGCGAATACTCCGGACCAGATTCCGAAGTGCTTGCAGGTGTGTCCTACCAAGACCACGGGGTGTCAAGGCTCCGGTGATCCGAAGTCGTGACAGGGCATGATCCAGAGTAGAGAAGCATCCCATCAGATCAAGCCAGACGATCTCGGGTTGTTCGTCCCTCTCGGTCAGGTCTTTGAGATAGTGGAGAAGGTGCCAGTTACGCGCAACCCAGGCCGCAGACTCCCCTGATGAGACTGCTGAAGCAACACTGAGATAGAGGGTAAAGACGCGGTCGTCCCTTCGTCTCTTGGCAAAGGGATCCTTGATGATGATATCCTGAAGGGGCGATGTGTTGTGAAAGAGTTTCCTCGGTCCTTTCCTTTCCCTGAGGAAGAGAGCAACGCGGGGTTGCTGTTTGTCGGCATGAGCCAGAACTGGCTCGTAGAGCAAAGGTCTTGTCGTATTCTGCTTGCCCTCTCGAAGATCTCTCACAGTCTCCATGATTAGCCAGCGAAGCACCCTTCTGACATCCTCGTAGCCTTGGCCTGTGTCTATCCTCACGATGCCCTGCCAGAGTTCTGCCGGCAAGACCTCATGGTGGCAGATGATGGTTCTGAGTTCGTTCAGGATCCCCTGCTCGTAGAGTTCAACCTGAGCTCTGAAGCTGTCTCTGGGAGAGCTCACCTTGACACCGTTCCACTCCTTTTCTGTGAGAGTACGCTTCCGCAGGTCGGTGATGAAAACACGGGTCCCCTTCTTCTCCGTCCGGGGTTTCCTGCTGTAGGGCGCCCAGTCCACCCCTGTCTTCGTCTTGATGTCAAGGACCATGAAGGGGAGCCAGAGAGGTTGCCCGGCCACCTCTCGTCGCACCAGCACCACGATATCTGCCTTGCCGTGACCCAGGGGGGTCTCCACTGGCATCTCGCAGGCTATCATCACATCTCCCGGAGTCCGCTGGTGCTTGTCCCCATGGAACACCGCCTCTCTCAGGGAGTTGGGCTGGTAGAAACCGTGGGCAAGCATGCGATGCCATCGGTTTCCCTCTAGGCTTGTCGCGTGAAGAACATCTTCAACAAAGACCTGTGCATCGCCGTCCGTGACGTTCTTGGCCCTGAGGTGCCTCCGAAGGGCAGCCACGGTCTTCTTCATCTCTGCAGATCGGTCACGCTTGGCCGCTGCCTGAATCTGCTTCTTGAACAGCTTCGTCGTTGCCGATGCCGGATTCTCCTCCAGCTGCTGGGTCAGGCGGGTCCGTCTACCAACGTGCCGTCGGTACAGCACCTTGATCTCGGTGACAATCTCCCTCAGTTCTCTGTCCGCATCCGGCCAGAAGTCCTTCCTACCACTCTCGCCCTCGGTGTACTTCCACTCAAGGAAAGGAGCTAACCTGTGGATGAGCAGACGGATGTATCGCTGGGATGTCGCACGGGGCACATTGTGGATGAAGCACTGCCGCACCAGCTCGACAACGTGAGCACGAATCATGTCCACGAAGTCAAGCTCAGGCAGAGTGGGATGGCGGACCCTGAAGGTGGGATGCGTGCGGTTTCCGGGATACGCTGCGATCCATCGTGTCTTGATTCCCTCTGCTGCAGGGTGCTTCATGGCTGTACTGCGATGGAGGGTCTGAATCGTGCCGTCTGGATGTTCACGTATCTGGTAGTACGTTGGGCGAGGAAAGGGGAACAACCTCATCGCCAGGGCGCGGAGTTGAGCACCCGCGTAGTTGAGCAGCGCATTGAGGGGTCCGATGGCCCCCTCACTCCATCGATAGACCCGCTTGAACTCCCTGTTTCCATAGGGGACCGTCAGTTGCCAGAGCATCCCAAGGAAGCTCTTCCGCATGTTGGGCTCGATGTTGAACAGGGCCGTCAGATCGTTGTCTGCCTCCTTGAGGCTCCGCCGGGTCTCCCGCCACATGTTATTGATACCCGTGAGCAGATCGTAGGCCTTCTTGTCGTAGTCACTGAGCATCTGGTCAGCTAGGCGATACAGGGCGGCAAGCCCGGCATAGAGGGCAGAGGCAAGGACCCGTTCAGGATGTCTAGGATATCCTCGCGTCCCGGCCATCTTGTTCCCCTCATCTCTCAGGCCTGAGTGCACGCCGCAGGCTCTTCGGGAGGTCTTGTCTCTTATGTTCTCTCCATACCCGTTCCATCGCCGCGGTCTGCAACCCCCTGATCATCAGCGTCTTGAGACGGTCGACAGCCCCGATACCAGTATGGGCCTGTAGCAGGAGACGCATGAGTTGGGCAGAGAGAGCCGCACTGTTCTTCTGGGCAATCCGTATCACCCCATGCCGGGTTTCACCCGGAAGAAGCTCTCTCCTTACTCTATCAACAGTCGTGCGAGAGATATCAGATTCTCTTGCCCCTGACTCTGGATTGAGAAGGCACCATAGAATGGCATCGCTACGGGATATCAAGAGGGCATCATCCGGAGGGTTGAGTGAGGTGATATTATCGCTCTTCCAGGGAACGACGAAGAGTGTGTCATCCTGAGGTTCATGATAGAGGACCAGTCCAGTGAATCGCTTGACATCGAATATGGCACCGGCCACACGGCGCACCATGCGCTTGTGTCTATCAGGCACCTGGACTACTGAGATGGGGATCTTCTCAGAATAGACGATGAGGTTCCCTGCTGTGAACCGCACCTGCTTGCGGTCATAGTCCACCATCCAGTCAGACGAGATGAGGATCCCTGTCCTTGGTTCATGCCCGCGGGCGAGATTCGATTGAATATATATCGTGTCCGGTTGCGAGACGCGACCGTTTCTGACCTCCTCCACTGTCGGCCGAACAACCATCTCCTCTCCGGTCATATCGCTATTGTACCCCCGTACAGATTGCTCTTTGCTCAGACCTCATCTATTGTACCCCCGTACACATACTTTGCCCCTTCCAGACGCGCCGCACACAATCCCTACCCTCCTCGGGTTGGTGCGAGAAAGGGATTACATCTCGAGGATAGATCTCCCTATCATGTGGCACTGGTCCTGAGTCAACTACCACTCTCGACCGAGAATTCGGCGTTGAATGGCGTTCTGGAGAGCACGTGTTTTGTTTTGAGAAACATGTCGTAGTCCTCTCGCACAACCCGAGGAACAATATGGAAACCCATTCTATCTCTAGTTGATAGTATATAAATGACTCTAAAGTGAGAAATAGTCACTAGAAACCGTTCTCTCCATCTAGGCTTTGATTAGATATTTGCTTAATAAGTTTAAAAGACTTCATGTCAGACAATTGTACGAGTTCAATAACCTCTGTTCTCACACAGGTGGGAGTGAACTCACCTGACTGAAACAGGTCAGAAGTTTAAAAGATTCAAAGGCGAAGACGATGGCTCGGAATGAAGGTGTCACAATCTCGGTCAAGATTCCCATCAAGTGGGAAGTCATGACAGAGAGGACTAGACAGCGCTTACGGCAGACAGTTGGGCGTGATGCCCGGGTGATTCGGGCCTTTCTCGGTGTGATTGAAGAACACGAAGATGAGCTGCTTGTCGGCCGGAGGAAGAATCGAATCGATGATGGGAAGCTGGACCAGCTCACGATGACAGCCATCAGGGTGAAGGCCGGATACAGCCAGAGGCTGACGGTCCCCCATGACTTCAAGGTTCGCTTCCCGAGGATATCTCGTAACGAGCTCACCGAGTGCCGGCAGACTGCAGTGCAGATGTACGAGGGTTACCTTGAGCTGAGACGAAAGAAGCGTCGAAGAGTGTCCCGGCCCTGCAAGATAACCTCCTCCCGAAGGATTCCCAGATGGGTGTTCTCCCAGCGCTTCAGTCTGGTAGAACACAACACGGCAGTTGCTCGCTGGTGGATCGACCTGCGCGACTCCTTTGACTCGGTTCCGGAGAAGAGACGGGTCCACGACAGACTGTTGATTCCGCTGAGGATGTCACCCTTTCATCTCAATCAGATTGACAGGGGCGAGGTCAAGGCCCTCCAGATCTTCACGGATAGACATCATAAGTGGTGGGTGACCCTCGCCGTCAGGGTGGATGTTCCCGAGTCAGAGACTGAGGGGCTCCCTCTTGCGGTACTCGGCATCGATCTGGGTGTCAGGAAGGCCGCCTGCACGGCTCTGGTAACTCCAGAGAAGGTCCGTGAGACCAGGTACTTCGTGCAGAACGAGAAAGTTGCACGAATCGAAGAATTGGATCAACTCGTTGCGAACTTGCAGCACGAGTACCACTCTCGGAAGAACGATGGTCATCCAACAGACAAGATCGCCAAGCGACTGCGGAGCCTCAGGTCCAAGAGAGAGAACGTGGCCCGTGAGTATGACAGAGTACTGGTGCGCCAGCTCGTTGACTATATATCGGATCTCTCGGAGCAATACCACCTCTACGTGGCCATCGGCAGGCTCAAGCACATCCGGGCCATCGCCAGACGCGGTAACTATCGGGGACGGCGGTTCCGGGGTATGGTCCACTCATGGGCATTCGCTCGGATCACGGAGGAACTGAAGTACCAGCTGGCTCAGCTCGGGTGGCCGGTAGCTGGAAAGCAATCTCGCTTCCGAGCAATCCCTGAGGGCTGGACGTCCATCATCTGCTGGAAGTGCGGACACAGGGGACGCAGGCCAAAACAGAACTACTTCGTGTGTCCGACCTGTGGGAACCGCTGCAACGCCGACAGGAACGGAGCCATCAACATCGCCGGACGGTATATCACGCTCACCTCATCACTGCATGACGTGAGAGGACTAGGCAAGTGGGCCAGTGCTGTAGCACGGAGCTCGCGGCCGAAGACCCGAGGGAAGACAGGTTCTTCTCGACGGAGGTCCTTACTCTCCACAAAGGGGACTACATCAGGTCCCGGAGAGTCCGCGGCTGTTCACCCTGCTCAATCGAGCCTTCTCGACGTCGGTGACGATATCGAGATGGGTGATCATGATCCCGCCGTGGGAAGTACTGCGGAAACCCTCACTGTGGTCGGGAGTGATGCCCCGGCACAGACACAGGAGGAGGAGACCCGGTCCGTGGGAGGGATACCATCCCCATGAATACGGACGATGCCCCTGCTCACCTAGAGATCCCTTGGATGTCTGGGAGTGGCGACACTGGCAGGGGAGGGGTGGAACGCAGAAGTCTCTTGCAGGTGACGTTCACTCACCGAATTGTAAGAAACGGATTATCCAGAATTGAGTAACCTCTTCTTCAGAGCAGCTGCCTGATTCCTGAGTGGAAGTGTGTACTTGAGTCGGCTGAAGGCCAGAGTTGCACCTTGTTCTCTTGCCTTGCTTTGCCCCCTATCCAGTAGTCCGTGTACAATAGCAGCGGCCTGTTCAGACTGAGTTGCAGGCTCCCAGTTTC
>SDNO01000139.1 GCA_004524435.1 Candidatus Thorarchaeota archaeon
AGCATAATCCCACCAGGCACAAGCTGGTCCACAAGTGGCTGGGGTATGTCCGGAGCAGCCGCTGCAACTAGGATGCGGTCAAACGGAGCATGTTCCGGAAGGCCCTTGCCACCGTCCCCATGAACCATGGTCACCCGGTTGGAATAGCCTGCCTTCTCGAGATTCTCTTTGGCAAATTCAACAAGTGATTCTACGATTTCGATTGTATAGATGTGTCCGGGAACCTCACTGCCCTTGGGGGCCACAATCTCTGCACAGAGTGCCGCATGATAACCGGACCCTCCTCCGACATCCAAGACTGACTGCCCCTCGGCCAGATTAAGGAATTCACACATTATGGCACACATATGGGGAGCAGAAATCGTCTGGCCATGAAGAATCGAGAGAGGAGTATCACGGTACGCGTGACGCCTGAATTGGACGGGGACAAACTCTTCACGAGGCACCGTTCTCATGGCCCGTTCTACTTCTTCGCTCTTTATGTATCCAGATGCCCTAAGCCGCTGGATCAGTCGTTCGCGTTCCCGCTTGATAGAGTCATTCATATCCAGTCTATGAGGGACTACTATGTGTATTGATAAAAGACTTGGCGGTCAGGAATGCTGGATGAGGTACGAAGTAAGGTTTGAGGCTAGTGGACACAGGAATGTTATCGGCACCCATCGTACCACGCTAGAGATAACCAAGGAGTCTCGCCTCACACGTAATGGCACATGCATACTAGCTACTGACTCAACTCTTGCTCTTAGAGATCTCAATCAGAGCATTCGAGAACTCGCGCGAAGGAGTACAACAAGAATAGTATTAGAGATGACTGCCGATACCCTAACTGAGAGAGTTGTTGGATGGGGAAGTTCGGGATTGACCTACAAGAGTGAAACCTGCATGGTAGCTCGAGTCAGTGAGTATGAATGTGACAGAACTCTGATGGTCAAAGCAGATAGAGCATCGAAAGATCTCAACCGGGAGTTCGTAGCGAAACTGACAGACCCAGACGTACGCTTGTACTGCAAGCTGACCTATCTCAGTGAACAATGACGTCCGTGACCAACTGATATTCATAGGGTGCACTGTCACGCACACGCCGAACTTCCTCTACCTGCCCGACCTGTCTACCAGCCTTCTCTACCAATTGTCGAATCTTGCTCTCAATCAAGGACTCTGGATTATCTCCGCCCATGAAGTCATAGTAATGTAGTGTCCCACCCTCACGTATCGCCGTGCAGGCATCAGCTACAAACTTAGCTGCTCCAGAGGGGTGATTCATGATGATTCGGTCCACGTTGTGATTGAAGTTGAAACGTGCATATTCTGAAGCATCTGCAACCACGGGAACGATTTCTCCCTTCAGCCTATTTATGGAGATGCTCTTCTTCAGGAGCGAAATAGCATCTGGGTTGATATCGACTGCATAGACTGTACATTCCGAGCTGCCAGCGATATGGATAGCAAAGGGACCAACACCGGTGAACATATCCAGGACTGTTTCCCTATCCTGCACCTGCTGTGCAACTCGATGGTGCTCTTGAAGGAGTCGCGGACTGAAATAGGCCTTGACCAAGTCCACAGCAATGCGAAACCCATACTCCGTGTGAATCGTGTAGGTCTTCTCCTCTCCATGAAGATGCTCATACTCTCTTACCCGTCGCGTCCCACCGATAGCACCACTCTTCGCCAAAACTGTAGAGAAATGGGGATGTATCAGCTGAAATGCCTCTCCAATGGCATCAGCATAGTGCCTAATCTCATCAGGAATCTCCAATACTGCAATATCACCAATGAGATCATAGGCACGAGGAAGGTACTCCAAATCTCTAGTACTCATCCGGTCTTTTAGAGCGTCTTCTAGAGAGCGTGGTCCCTCTACTGTCGATTCAAAGGACCTCTCGCCTAACTCCACTCCGTCCAAATTCAGACTGGACTTCAGAGCTTCATTGTGGTGTTTCAGCGGGATATAGAGGAATCCACCCTCGGATATGATGCGGTGTTCTTTGTCAAACAGTCCCATGTCTATGAGTAGTTGCCGCATCTGCTCACCAGATTCTACTGGCACTCTCACACAGGGCCTTCTGTCTGTCACACCAGCACAGAGTCATCTGCTACCTAAGATACTTGCGCTATGCTAGAGAAGCCTGATATACTCGCTCCCTGCCCCCGTCTTGGTACCTACCATGAGTTGATAGAATGTGGATTCGTCCGAGGACTTCACTACTCTTTGAAGGGTAGCTGCAACCTCTAGTCTGTCTCCGACCTTAGCTAGTCCTCTGAAAGCTCCCTCATAGAGCATGAGTCTGCTTGCACTCTGACCATCAATGGAATCCAATCGGTCTGACTCTCCAAGGTAGAGTGAGGGGAGAAACAGCCCATATGATGCATCATGCACATTGAAGATGGTCCTAATCGGCTCTGAAGACACATCTTCATATCGCTCACTCATGTAGTGAATTGGGGCTTCATGCGTCCGAAGTATAGGTGTCACTCCGATACACTGATTGGCCAGATACAATGCTCGACGCCTCTCAAAGAGTGGATGGATATCTTCGATACCTACCGTCGGAACCCGTGACACGATTCTTGACTTTGCAGCAAGCCAGTTTCTGTTCTCCCTCAGGGAGATTCTATCATCTACCTCAGGAATCTGCTCGTATGCCTCCTGCAACCGCCAGGAGTTGTCAAACCCATAGATACACAGGTTGATGTCCGAACGGTTTGGATCGTGTGCACGCCAAGCTAAGCTACCAGCCACTCCAAATGACTCAAGTCTGATTCCAGCCGAATCGGACAGGACTTCTGCCAGTTTCACCGCCTTCTCTTCGAGAGGGTCCCTGGCTCCGAGGTCGGTTATCTCCTTGAAGCGGACCTCGGGTCTATAGTGCTCTGCTATGTTTTGAATAGGAACACTCGGAATCACTGTGCCAAAATGTGGGTCGTCATACAGGTACTCAGAGGGCAGACGGGTCATGCCATTGATGACCGACTGAACACCACCCCAGAAGATACGACGAAATCGTGCGCCTCTCCTTGACCATTGACCACTCTCATCGGGAACATACTTCAAGAAGGCGATGACACGCTTCTTGGGCTGTATATGACCAAGAATGGTCCAGATACGACCATCTCTGTCAGAAATCACATCGCGGTCAAGAAATCCTCTCTCCAATGGATTGTCTATTGTCATATCAGGTTCCAGCCTGCGTTCAGAAAGGCCCCAAAAGCTAGATAGGCATCAGACAGCTAGACGATAGTAGCATCCTTTGGAAGCCTTACTATGAGAGTCCTTCATCTCTGTGATAGCCTTAACCCTGATGGTCTTGGAGGTTACGAGTCCTACCTTCACTATCTCTCCCGCATATTGGATTTGACGGGACACGAATCGCTCATTGCGAGCCAGAAGTCAAGACGGGACGGTCCAAAGGAGGTGCAGCAAGACCACTACCATATTCGTTATCTCGAGGGAAACCTGCTTGAGGCAAGAAAGTGGGAGTATCTGGCCCTTCCGCCCAAGAAACGCGAAATTGCAGTACAAAGCCTGTTTTCCAGCGATGATTTAGAAGAGAATGTCAAGCTACTCACGAGGGAACTCGATAGCCTGATTGAGAGATTCCAGCCAGATGTATTACATGCCCACAGCACCTATGTTGTCTTCAACCGGGTCCTCGAACGTTGCCTATCTGAATCGAGATGGGGAGGTTTGCCCCTCATTGCCACAGTCCACGGACTACCGAAATCTCTGGTCCTTCCGGATGGCATCGAAACCACCGACTATGAACAGCTTGCTGCCCACTGCCCGTTTGATGCTGTTTTTGGGGTTAGCGACTGTGTTGCCTCTGAGTTGGAGGCACATCTGCCAAGATCGGTAGAATCCATTCGGCGGGAGTATCTTGGGGTAGACCTCGATGTCTTCCGACCAAGGGGAGGTGTCAAACAATGGGACATAGCATTCATGGGCAGGATGGAACCTATGAAGAGTGTCGACATGTTTCCTTCCCTCTTCCAGAACCTGATTAACACGTATTCATCCCTGAGAATTGTCATGACCGGGGAGGGATCCCACAGACGAAACATCATGAAGGAGTTCTGTGACAGTGGGGTGGATGAGAATGTGGAGTACCTTGGTGTGGTACCAAATAACAAGGTGCCCAGCATTATCAACCAGAGTAAAATTTTTCTCTACCCCTCTCGAAGAGAACCATTCGGTCTCTCCATTGTCGAGGCAATGGCATGCGAGGTGCCAGTTGTGACCAGTAATATCTTCGGGCCAAAGGAAATCATCACAGATGATGTAGACGGAGTCCTCGTTGATCCCGAGAATGTAGCAGAAACCACTGATGCCCTCGTGAGACTACTGGATAATCCCCAGGAGAGGGTTTCGTTGGGAACAAGAGCACGAATCACTGCTCAGCGTAGGTTCTCTATCAGAAACCATGCAAGACGACTTCTTGACTACTATAGAGCAGTCTTGGCTGAAAAGAAAAGGTGAGGGGGCTCAGAGGCCCCGCTCCATTGGTTGGGAGTATTATAGCTTCTTCTTGCAGAAGAACCAGTCCGCGCATTCGTAGCCTTCTTTCATGCGCTTCTCGGCATCGCCAGTTGTCTTCGGTGGTGGTACAATGACCTCGTCACCAGGCTGCCAGTTTGCCGGTGTGGCTACCCCATGCTTGTCGGAGGTTTGGAAGGCGTCGATGAGCCTCAGCATCTCCTGCATGTTTCGACCGTTGCTTAGTGGATAGTAGATTAGTGCGCGCAGCTTGAATTCAGGATCAATGAAGAAGACCGCTCTCACGGCGGCAGTGCTGCTCTGAGCGGGATGAATCATACCGTACTTGGTTGCGACGTCCATGCTCAGATCCTCGATGATTGGGAACGGGATGTCCTTGCCAAGCTTCTCCTTGATGGCACGGGTCCAAGCGATGTGTGAGTAGACGCTGTCAATGCTCAGACCAATGAGCTTCACGTTTCTTTTCTTCAACTCATCGTAGATGTCTGCAAATCCCATGAACTCGGTAGTGCACACGGGTGTGAAGTCCGCTGGATGTGAGAACAATATGACCCAGCTGTCCTTAGCCCATTCACTGAACTTGATCTTGCCGTGGGTGGTCACAGTTTCGAAATCCGGGGCCTTCTCCCCTATCAACAACATTCTGTGTTCTTGTACTGTTTCGGTTTCCATTTTGTTTCTCTCCTCAATATGCGTAGGATAGTTTTCAAATCGGTCCCTAGTGACATAGCCAGTAGGTCTTCTTGTTGTCAGGACTCTGCCTTGTACTAGGAACTTCCTAAGATTAGTTGATACTCATTATTACTTAAGGTTTACTATTGCTAAGTATCAAGTTGTAACAAAGAATGTTTTTATAAGTACAGAAGACATAGACAACGGGATGACGACCAAGAAGTCAAGACAAGAGATTGCCAAGGTGATCCGTGGACACGGATATAGAGCCACACCTCAGAGACTTGCAATCTATGATGCCCTTCATGAGTCGGGCTCCCATCCTACTGCACAGGATATACATCAGACTGTCTTGGAGAGAGATCCGTCGGTCAGCCTGGCAACCGTGTATAAGACATTACAACTATTTGTGGAGTTAGGCCTGGCCGGAGAGATGGGTTTCAGAGACCAGACCCACTATGATCCTGAGATGGAGTATCACGTTCATCTAGTCTGTACCAACTGTGGAAAGATTGAAGACCTTCACGTTGACGAGTTAGAGAGATTCATGTCCCAGATAGAAGAAGAGACCGAGTTCGAGATCACAGGACGGCGATTCGATATGTACGGTCTCTGTTCCGATTGTAAGAGAGAGAAGAGGGATATTAGTCCCCCATCTCTTGCCTAGTGTGTCATCCTTGATGCAACCACCGGGGCCGTCATGCTCCAGATTCTTGCTAGTACAGGTGTTAGGAATATGACGGTGGGTAGGCCAGCTGTCAGAACAGGCAATAAGACAAACCCAATGGCAACCATTGTGGCATATCCCTCAATGACCATGCCTATGATAACCAAGAGAAGCGCAGTCATGACCAGACCGAATGCAGAGAGCAGGGACATCTTGGCCAGCGA
>SDNO01000016.1 GCA_004524435.1 Candidatus Thorarchaeota archaeon
CTCCAGTGCAACGGACACATAGTCATTCCCACCCCAGACGTTCTCTGTCATTTCAATGATTGCAGGGATGTCATCCCCGCTGAGTGGTCTGATGTCATCGACCATCGCAGATCACCTTCCTTTCAGTATGACATCAGGACTCTCATGAAAGATAAAACCGTCGCCTATGGTCCTACGGGCATCTACCTGCGCTTGTTAACAAAATCCAGAAAATCATCTTCGCTCATGATCTTGAGGCCAAGTTCTTCTGCCTTCGTCAGTTTTGAACCGGCTCCAGGTCCTGCAACCACCATATCTGTAGATCCACTCACACTGGAGGCCGCCTTTCCTCCAAGCCTCTCCACAAAATCCTTTGCCTCACTGCGGCTCCATCGCTCCATAGAACCTGTGAATACTATCGTAAGCCCCTCCAGTGGCTTCTCAGAGACCTCAAGATACGGATTCGATAAGTCAAGACCGGCTTCCAATAGAGCGTCTACCAGTGCCTCATTTCGTGATTCCGCAAAGAAGAGAGCGATGTTTGAGGAAACTTCAGGACCAATGTCACTCACCCGCATAAGTTCCTCCTGGGTAGCTCTGCGGATACGTTCAAGCGTTTCCAATTCTCTCGCGAGAGAACGCGCAGTGGCCACACCCACCCCGGGAATTCCAAGAGCATAGATGAAACTGGCAAGATTCTTCTCCTTGCTCTTCTCAATCTCATCCAGCAGTGCCTTGGCACTCTTCTCACCAAAACGCTCTAACTCAACTAGGTTGTTAAAATGGAGATGATAGAGGTCGCGGATACTATCTATCAGCCCCTCATCCATCAGCTGTTTGGTTCTCTTGGTTCCCAGACCTTCGATATCCATTCCATCACGGGAAGCAAAATGAACTACACGGCGATGGACCTGTGCTGGACAGTCAATATTCGGGCAATATGCGGATTTCTTATCATCACTGATTACCGCTGAAGTACCGCAAACGGGACATGATTGGGGGAAGTCAAAGGAGACCTCCGAACCGTCGCGCCGAGACTCTATAGGCTTCACAACCTGAGGGATGACATCGCCTGCTCGTTCTATGAGCACAACGTCCCCCACACGGATATCCTTGCGTTCAATCTCACTTGGGTTATGAAGAGACGCCCGCTTCACCTCGACGCCGCCGATATTTACCGGCTCCAGATTGGCCACCGGGGTGAGTCGACCGGTCCGACCAACTTGGACATCAACACTGAGCAGCTTTGTTGTCGCCTGACGCGGTGCAAACTTGTAGGCTATGGCCCACCGCGGGTCTCGTGTTCTTGAACCTAGTCGCTTTTGATCTTCGATGCTATTGACCTTGAATACGACCCCATCGATCTCGTATGGTAGCTCGTCTCGGAGCTCCTGCATCTCTTGGTGATATTCAAGAAGCTCATCTACACCCCTGCAGATTCTGCTTCTCTCAAGATTGGTCCGGAGCCCCCAGCTGGCCAGCAACTTAAGCGATTGTCTTTGGGTTTCAATATCCAAATCTTCTCCTTCAGCAATCTGATAGAGAAAGATGCTCAGAGGGCGTTGCTTCGTTATGCTTGGGTCGAGCTGCCTCAGCGAGCCAGCCGCCGCATTTCTCGGATTGGCAAAGAGCCCCTCGTCTTCCTCTTCTCTTTTCCTATTCAATTCCTCGAAGTCCTGTTTTGTTATGTAGACCTCACCTCGAACCACGAGTCGGCTCGGAGGCGCCACCTCCACAGAGCGGAGGACGAGAGGCACTTGGGAAATCGTTCGTACGTTGGCGCTCACATCTTCTCCAACTTGGCCATCCCCACGGGTGGAAGCCACAAGGAGATGACCTTCCTGATACACAAGCTCTACAGCCAGTCCGTCAAACTTCAGTTCTGCATAGTACACGATGTCGCCCTTGCCAAGTTCATCACGGCACGTCCTGTCGAAGCTCCGAACGTCATCTGGCTCGTAGACGGTCTTGAGACTCATCATGGGAATGGGGTGTTCCACAGTGCCTAGTTCTTCTCTTGGCTCACCGCCTACTCGTTGGGTCGGTGAATCTTCCGTCTTGATCTCTGGGAATTTCTTCTCAAGAGCCATCAGGTCACGCATCAGCCCGTCATACTCTGAGTCAGAGATTTCAGGATCATCAAGAACATAGTAACGATGATTGTGATACCGAATGGCATCTCTAAGTTCATTCACAGCCTCTTCAGCTTGCTCGTAACTCTCAATCGAATCTACATTGACATCGGGTCTGTGGTCTTTGGCCATGCCTCTTCCCCGAATGCGTGCCAGTGCTTCGTATTTAAAGATACATAACAGAAGAGAGAAACTGAAGATGGCGAATACCTAAGAGAAGGTATTGATAGATTCGGTGACCAATTCTTAGTTCTATCACTATAGATTACTGTCAATCGTATCTCGAAAGATTCAATACTTCATTTCACCATTACGTCAATGTTCGCGCATACAGGAGTTGTGTGTAGATGAAGAGAGGCACACGGTGTACCGTTGTGTTCCTTGCCTTGCTTGTGGTCCTTCCAGTTATTCAGATGGTGGACCCCACTATGCAGAAGGGAAACGAAACCCATGCCCTCGCTGGGCATATGTCTCATGCAGCCATCAGTATCAATGGAGATGATGACTTCGCCACGCAGGCGTCTGCTGAGGCGTGGCCCGGATCAGGGACTGAAGAGGACCCGTATAGGATAGAGAACTACTACATCAACGCCTCGGCAGCGCATGGAATCAGCATCTCGGATACGCGCGTTCACTTCGTGGTGCACAACTGCACGATATTCGATGGTCTGACACCTGAGAATCATGGCATAGCTCTCGACAATGTTTCTAATGCACTCCTGACTGGAAATGACCTTCCAGGAAACGCAGCAGGGGTATATCTTGACCGCAGTCACTACAACACAGTGACTAACAATACGTGCAACGAAGGAGGTCTCGGAATCTGGGTAGATCATTCGGATTTCGTGGAAGTCCACAATAACACCTGTGGTGGCAATAGCGGCTTCGGTTATCAGGACACTAGTGATATTGCGGTGGGGGACTACAGCCATGACTGCGTTGTCACGAACAACACGTGCACGACGACTGGTGAGGTCAACATCAAAATCTGGGAGTCGGCAAATGTCACGCTTTCACACAACAGGATGCACGGGCAAGGTCTGAACATCGACTCAGACATTCCGTGGGCATTAGGCTTCGTGGAGTTCAGTGACAACACAATCAATGGGACTCCAGTCCTGTACGTTGAAGATGATACTGGTGGTACCTATACCGGTAACTATTCCCAAGTCGTGCTAGCTCACTGCAACAACGTACTGGTCAAGGATATATCTGTCACAAATGTCCACAAGGGCATCACCGTCCTCTTCTGCAACGAAACGGTCGTGAAGAATGTTTCAGCAATCGGCTGTGGTTACGGAGCCTCGATAACGGGAGGATTCCATGTCACAGTCACGGACTGCAATCTCAGTTATTCGTTTATCACCGGCCTGGATATTGGATGGTGGGTCTTCTCTGAAGAGCCGTACAACCACCTCATAGCAAACAACACCGTCAGCTATAGCAGCGGTAGAGCAATGCTCATTGGTGGTGAGGGTGGGACGATGGTCTTCAACAACAGCGTTCACCACAGTGCGCGTCATCCCTACAGCAGCTCAGATCAGATTCTCGTTCATGGAGGTGCCCATGACATCATAGTTGCAAACAACACTGTATGGAATTCCAAGCCTGATACAGCAGGCATTTACTGCGCTGCCACCCACTGCTTGATAGCCAACAATACCTGTTTCAATAGCGGAGGTCACGGAATCGAGCTCCACGGGGCCCATGGCACAGCCGTCACCAACAACAATTGCACTGATGTACAGCGAGGCATCTGGATCGAGGAATCGGACGATGTGTACGTGACACGCAACTCCTGTACCAAAGATGACTCGGGCATAACGCTGCGGGGGCCTGCCAAGAACAACACGATAGTATTCAACAACTGTTCTGAGTGCGGATTCGCTGGCATCCACCTACGAATCATCTCTGAAATCAACACCGTGGCAAACAACACGTGTCTGAACAACACAGGTTTCGGAATACTCACTGAGAGTACTGAATGGTCAGTGATTGCAAACAACACATGTCTAGGAAATGATGAGGGAATCTACATAGCATCTGACTCTTACAACAACTCATTCTATTGGAACTTCCTGATTGAGAACACTCAGAACGGGTATGATGAGTGCGAGGACAACACTATAACGAACAACTACTGGTCTGACTATGCAGGCACCGACGGAGACGCAGATGGTATCGGCGACACACCCCACCCGATACCCGGAACAGCCGGGAATGAAGACCCCTATCCATTGATGAGTACGTCATTCACACCAGAACTGACGTCATGGGTTACTACGCCAACCGACACGTTTGTGGAGTATGGCGATGCATTCACTCTTGACCTTGATACGTCAGGACCTGAACCGCTGGAGGTCCGGATAGATGACACAGTCCATTTCTCGATTGATGAGAACCTGATCATCACGAACACGACCCCTCTCGCGGTGGCACTCTATGACCTGAGAATAACTGCAAGAAACATGTACGGCCACCATCTCGTTTCGGAGATAACGGTGAATGTGTCAGACACCACAGGACCCGAATGGGTCGTGGCTCCTCAGAATGTGATCAGAGAACACGACGACCAGTCAGGAATACTATTGACTGTGAGCGCAGCAGACCTTTCAGGCGTTGACACCTGGTGGCTGAATGACACCGAGCACTTCGAATGGTCAGCAGTAACCGGAGAACCAGAAGCAATCGAGATTAGGGAGGGTTTCGCCGGTAGCCTAGAACTGGGAAGCTATGGGGTTGAGGTGAGGGCCATCGATCCATATGGCAACTACCTGTCCGGGTTCTTCACAGTGTCCATAGTTGACACAGAGCCCCCTACAATCGTTGATAAGGGGAATATAGTGCTCTTCTCGGGCGAGTGGGAGCTCATATCGTGGTATGCGTACGATGATAATCCGGCAACCTATGAGCTGTATCTAGACGGTGAATTGATCGAGTCAGGTACCTGGAATTCCTCGGCGAACGAAGTATCAGTACTGGCGGATGCAGACAGCCTTGGTCTCGGCGAGTTCAACTACACGGTCGTCTACTATGACTTGGGCGGCAACTCAGTGGTGGATACGGTTATTGTGACAGTGGAAGAAGAACCAACCACCACGACTACGACTACTACAACGACCACGACGGCACCTCCCATAGACCCTGTCTTGATGATAGCCATCGTGAGTGTTGTTGGGATCGTCATAGTAGTAGCCATTCTGATGCGACGGCGAAGATGAGCTAATTGCTGGGCCCTCAAAGCACACGGGCCCAGCTCGACTCCTTCTGAGCACTAGAATACCCCCAGCGACGAGAAGAACCACTCTCCCGGTACTGAACTCTCGTGTTGGCACAATCGGCAGATTAAAGCATAGGTGGCCTGTGAATCCGGTTGATTCAAAATGAAGAGAGAGGTCATTTCTACAGCTAAAGCACCTACGGCAATCGGTCCCTATTCCCAAGGTATCAAGACAGACAGCCTTGTATTCTGTTCAGGACAGTTACCAATGAATCCCAGAACAGGCGAGCTAGTCACAGGCTCAATCACACAGCAGACCAACGCGGTCCTCAGCAACATCAAGGCGGTTCTCGAGGAAGCAGGAACGTCCCTTGAAAATGTCGTCAAGGTTACCGTGTTCCTGAAAGACATGGATGACTTCGGAGAGATGAACGAGGAGTACGCCAAGTGGTTCACGAGAGACCCGCCGGCTCGAGCTGCCGTTGAGGTTGCAAGGCTTCCGAAGGATGTCGGAATCGAGATACAAGCAATTGCAGTGCTCTGAATAGGAGCAGGGTAGCGCATTCTGCGCACTACTCCTCGAGTAGCAATACGACCACGACATGCCTGTACAGTCCATCCCTAAGGTATATAACAGAGAGCTACCGTTCTGCACGACCAGACATAACGGAAAGGTGTAGTACAGAGATGGAGTCAAACACGAAGCTATACGCGGTGCTTGTCATTGTACTGGTAGTTGCGGGTTCGGCGATTGTCGGACTCATGTTACTGCCACCGGCCGATACTGGGCCGTCTGTCGAAGTCATCGGCATTGCTGGGACAGAGGAATTCACACTCAGTGATCTGAAAGCGTTGCCTGCAGTCGAGAGAGAAGGATCATTTCAAAACTCGTATGGTAACGTAAGAGGCCAAGGAACCTACAGAGGCGTCAACGTATCGGTGCTGATTGATGCGGTGGGCGGAATGACTGAGGACCAGTGGCTGAATGTCACAGCAACCGATGGATACAATCAACAGTACTCATACGGAAACGTCTATCCTGACCAAGACTGGTATTCCTACCAGGGTGATATGGTCCTCGCGTATGAATTGAATGGGACCGAGGTGCCAGCTTGGGACGAGGGCTACAGGATTGTATTCCTCCCAGAAGATGGCTACTACTCGAATAACGACTATGGGAATAGCTCTATTGAGGAGTTCCTCGGACGTGCCGCGGGGCCACGATGCGTGCAGAATGTTGCGACAATAACCATCATATCGGCGCCTGAATCTGCACTGAGTCTTACTATGGGAGACGAGTCTCATTCCTATACAATGGATGAACTTGAAGAATTCGAATCGATAACGGGTTCAGCTGGCTATGTCAAGACCGGGGTCACCCCACCGAATCCGGAGGGGCCATACAACTACACAGGCGTCCCTGTCTATGACCTCCTGAATCAAGAACTCGGTCTGCCTGCGAACTACTCGCTGCGGGCAATCGCCGGTGACGGGTATACGGTCTACTACACCCAGGACCAAGTAGAGGGGACACTTCAGGCCTTTGACCCGGAAACAGGGGAGGTGGTTGGATATGCGAACTTCACGATGCTGCTGGCCTATGGCCAAGATGGCGAACCATTGTCGCCCGACTTCGGTGGGCCACTCCGCATCATCTTCCTCTGTGACGATGACTACTTCAGTGAGGGTCATCTCTGGGCAAAAGACGTCGTGGAGATTGTCGTTCAGGACGAAACTACGCCGTGGGAACTCCAGATGGACGGTGTCCTGTCATTCAACATGAGTTACGATACGTATTACGCTGCGGCTTCCTGCTCTCATCACCGCACCACCATAGAGGTTGACTCTGTGAGCTACATGGGCCTACCCCTTTGGATCCTCATCGCTTCGATGGACGGAGCAGACGATGAGCATTTCCAGTTCAATACGACACTGGTTTCAAATGGATACAACGTTACGCTCTACTCGGGGGCCGGCGGGAACCTGACTTTTGCCGCTCTTGAAACGGCCTTCAACAGCAGCATAATTGTGGCAGGATGGGCGGATGAGGAACTCCTGACCAGCCCAGACTGGCCGCTGAAGCTAGTTACTCCCGAAGGCGTCATGCTGGGGAACCTCGTCAAGATAACCTTGACAGGATGGGACGAGTAACTGACAACGGACGGAGCTGGAAATGGCTCCGTCCCCTGCTCGATTTTGCTAACAGAAGAAGCTTTTTCTAGGTTTAAATCAGGCTGAGGATACAAACATGGGATTGCACAACTTGGGGTGTTGAGTGTTGCTAAGTCCAGATCACAAGAATAACGCAGTGAACGGAATACTGAGTCAGGCCTCTATTCTGATGCAGAAGTCGCGTTTCTCTGAAGCTGTCGACACGCTTGAGGAAGGAGCGCTGATCGACCCAGACAATTGTGACATATGGCAGCAGATCGCTGTCTGCAATCTCGAACTGAAGCGCCCTAAGAAGGCCCTAGAAGCCTTCGAAAACATTGTGAGAATCAGACCTTGTTCGGAGGAAGCTTGGGCTGAGAAGGGCTATCTTCATCTTCTTCTAAATGAGAGTGATGAAGGAATCGAGGCGCTCCAAGAGAGCCTTCGTATCCGGCCCAAGCGAAGCAGAGACTGGGAGATTCTGGCCCTTGCCCTTATCGCTCACGACCGATGGGAGGAGGCAAAACACTCGTTCGAACGTGCAATCAGCCTGAACCCCAACTCAGCGGTGGCTTGGTACAATCTTGCAGTATGCAATCTGCTCGATGAGTCCTATGATGAAGCATTGCAAGCGGCGGAAACAGCCTTTGCTATCGACCCAGGTCTTCAGCCTCTGGCCGATGAATGGATTGATCTCCTTCGCAGAGATCAGCTCTTCGAGCTGAGCATTTTTGATGAATACCCTGCAGCAGGCTGAAGTTGACTCCACCTTCTAGTCCTGTTCCGCTGCTTCGACATTTGCCTCTGTAGCAATCTGCTCGGAGGATTCGCCCACGTCCTCCAAAGCATGGAGCTCATTCTCAAGGTTTCTCATCTCCTCCTTGAAGCCATGTTGCTCTGCAGTCTCAAGGGCCTGGTTCAAGGCACTGATGAGCCGCTCTTTCTCCTGCTGCCGTTCCTTAGTATCTTTGATTGACAGCAACTCGCTTCTCTTTTTCGGCATGACTTTCAGAAGGCCATCAACGGCGCCAAGAGCCTCATCCCTATCGGTAATCTCTTCCTCCTCACCATTTTCTGAGGCCTCGATAATACGGGAGATCTGATCCTGAATGCGCTTGTGCTCCTCAATTGCATCCTCTAAAATCTCGCGGACTTCCTCGTCTTCTTCGTCTACTTCCTCAAGTCGTTTCTCCAGCCGGTCCCTAGCGTTCTCAAGAAACGCTTTTCGCTGAGCGAGCGTAGTTCTTCGGCGCTCCATCCAGCGCCATTCACTCATTATGCTCTGAGTCAGAGCGACAACCTGTTTTATCTTGTTACGGTATTGCTCCACTTTTTCCTTAGCATCTTGAAGGTCAGACTCCAGACTGTCTGCGACATAGGACAATTGGTAAGAGAGCATATCTCCCGCTTGGGCCTCTGCCAGCACGCGACTCTCCTTGACCGCCGATGCAGCTTCTCTCCAGAGCTTCTCAAGTTCCTTCTCCTCAGTGTCCGTCCTGCCCCTCATCTCGAACTCATCAGAGATTTGCTCAATCCGTTCGTTGATATCCTGAAGTTCTACTATCTTGCTTCGAAGAAGCGCTCGGCCAAGTTTTGTGTTCAGTTCGCGCGTGAGCTTTTCTTGCTCTTCAGGAACCTCTAGGAGTGCATGACTATTGTCTATGAGCAATTGAAGAGATTTCTCGAAACTTGTGACAGCGTTGTGGTATTCGCCCGCCTTGAGCAAGGATTCACCATCTTGTTTCAAGGAGAGCACATCCTCCAAAACATCATAGGGCGACGTACGCAGCAGGCTTGCTCCAAACTCCATGCCGGCCTCTGACTCTAAATCCAAGAGGACATCACCAAGAGTAAGGTGCTCAACCAGAAGGCCCACATCGGTAGCGATGTAGAGATTCTCGCCATCTGCACTCACAAATCTGATATCTTGGTCTTCCAGCTCAATTGAACCCACTTCAGCACCACTCTTCAAGTCCCAGACAGCAATAGCTCGTTCCCCAATTGATGCAACAAGGTATTGATTATTGTTCCATATCGAGTTCACAGGCTCGTCAATGCCAAGATCCAGATTCTTGACGAATCCGAACTCTACTCTCTCCCAGACCTTTATCTCACCGGTGCTGAATCCAACCATAACGAATTCGTTGCTGCCTGAGATAATCGCGCATTTCTCCTTTCCCTCGAGCTCTGCAAGCTCAGAAGGGGGCTCATCTGCGCTATAATGCCAGATTCGAGGTCTGTCCTTGTTTGCACATGTGCAAATGATGTCACCATTCGCCCAGAGGGAAGAGATGTCTGATTTGTGAAGCTGCCATGAACTGGTCTCATGCGTATCTTTCCGGATCGAGACGAGACGTCCATCTTTGGCACCAACATAGAGGTAGTCCCCGTAGATGATCGAAGAAACAGCTTGGTAGCTCAGCTCGAACCAACCTATCATCCCCCAGGTATGCTTCTTCCAGACGTAGACTCGTTTCTCACAAGTTGCATAGATATGTTCATCATCGATATGAACACCAAGCGGCTCAGAACTGGTTTCACCTAGAGTTGCAACTAGGTGCCAGTTGGACTTGGTCCAAACTCTGACCTTCATATCCTTGCAAGCAGCGTAGACATGTTCATCGTCATGTACAACCGACAGGACATCGGCTTCAAGTAGCGTTACATTCTCATGACGCAGAGGAACTGTCTCGGCTGAACCTCCGGTCGGGTTCGACATCGTATCGACTCGCCTTACTTTCCCTTACGCAGGGTGCTTTGTAGAACTTAAGGCATTTTTGTGTGCTAATAAAATGATGCTTTCATGTCAAACTGGACAGCACATAACAGAAATATACAAGTCTATGAGGAGCAACACAGAACACACTTAAAACATAGTGCACTGAAATTGACTAGGCCCCACAAAGGAGGTAGGCAATTTGGACTCACATAAATGGCGACGGGAGCTAGACCGTGTTTCTGAAATGAAAGGTATGCTGACAACGCTTGATCCCTCGCTCGAGGAGCAAGTTGACAGAAAGGTGAGACATCTCTACGATGTCTTTGCGAAACTTGCGAAGACAGAGAACGAATTGGAGGACGCAGGCTTCTTCTCGAAACGGAAAGTCCAATCGAAGCTTGAGAGCGCCGAGAGTGAACTTGAAGAGGATTTCATGCGCCTCATCCGCGATTTTGCTGAGCTTTTCCGCAAGACACATCGAGAAGTAACAAACATGGTTCCGACGATTAAAGAGATTAAGCCAGAAGACGCAGAAGCTCTTGGAGCCGTGTCGGTTCCTACAATAGGAGCAGGTGACTTCAAGGACGCAGCCCTACTCTACGAGTTTGCGGATGCATTCACAAAGAAGTACACCAGCCTCCATCAAGATCTTGCACGGGACACGAAGGATCTCCTTGATGAGAACAAAAGAATCGTTGAAACCTATGAACGGCATATAACCATCGATCGGAGCGAGGTTGCTACAACTGTTTCCGTTGATGGGGTGACGAGCCTATCCATTCCTGATATACTTTCACTTCTGAAGAAACTGAGAGCCGAGAGGACCTATCTTGACGGCCGGAAGGATGAAGTTTCAAGAATGCTCAGCGTTTCCCTGATGTCTGACATAGAATCACTCCAAGCCTCCGTTGAGACCGCCACGAGGCTGGGCCTTGACCTCCCGATGGATTTCTCTCAGAAGCTACGTGAACTTGCAAGAGATGCCTCTAAGGCAACGACACTTACTACCCTTCTGTCTCTTGAGAGCCAGCTCGATACAGCTAGGCTCCAGGTAGCAAATATGCTGAGAGACCGAATTATCAACATGAAGCATGATGTAACGAGTAAGATTGTCGAGGGAGGAATACCAACCTCTTCGAATGTCGTACCCGAATCCCCCGTATTCTCGGTCGAGGATGAGGACGTTGCCTCCCTTCTCTCATCGTACCAGAAAATGGTTGAATGGGAAGGGCAAGTGAAGATAGCGCTCAAGGATCAAGTGGAGGAGGTTCTCGACGAAGTTGACAAAGCAGCGGACGTCCCTGATGACACAGGCATCAAAGACATAGCCAGTGTGCGGAAGTTCGTATCCAGTTCAAGAAAGGAACTGGAGAAGTCTGATATTGACGATATGATCAAAATCTATCTGAAGGCCAAGAGCATTCGAGATGACGCTAAACAGAAGCTCACGGAAAAGATACGAAACTACCTAGCGCGATTCAATGAACTCGCTACCTCTGCCGACCGCGTGCTGGACTATGCCCAGCTGAGTAAGAAAGCACCCAAGGTTGAGGACTTGGAAGGAAGCATTGTCTACCTTCTCGAGAGTCTCAACAATCTCAGAAATGCAGTTGAGAGTGGCGTTTCAACATTCAGGGATGCTTGCAAACAAGAAGTGAACGCCATCATCGAGGATCTTCAGACGATCAAGCCCGACTATGCTGAGATCTTCATGCCAATAATCGTGGACCTAGAAGACGGTGCCACGAACTTGGACAAGAAGGACGAATTCGGGGCCCTGAGGTCCGAGATGCGAACGATTAAGGACTCTATCTTGGTGAAGGCAAAAGACTCTCTTGAGAATCTCAGATACCGACTCCGCGTGAAGATTCGTCTGGCAGCGGCCAAACTCATGGGTGCAGGAGTCACAATACCGCCCGAAGTCCAAGAGGCAATCAGCGAATTGAATAACATCGGGGTCGCAGCCGAAACTGTGTTCAGTCTTCCCGCAATCGCGCGAAAGATGATCGAAATCTACGAGAAGAAGATCAGCTCTGGAGTCATCGACCTGCTCATGGAAAATGTTGATGATCTCGAGAAGTCATTTGAGAAAGCAGAGAGCATCGGTGTAGAGGTCTCAAAAGAGCTGGAGGTGCTGCGGAAGATAAAGTCTGAACCTCCGCGAGAGCTCGAGGCCGCCGCTGACAACTTCGACCGACTGGCCAATCTGACAACCTCCCAAGAATTGCACAAGAAGATCAGAAATCGGGTTGATGAGGCTTACACACAAATCAAAGATGCCATTCATCTCTTTGAAGAAGAAGGCATGTCCGAGTTTGTGCAACGGCTAAACACGTTGGTTGAACAGGTTGCTGCCCAGCTCGATACTGAATCAAAACACATCAACGAGTCACTCGATGTGTGTTTGAAGTTGGCTAGTGTCCAAGAAGAGATGCTAACCGTAATCAAAAGCATTGCAAACAAGGACTCCGATAACTTCGACGCTGAGCTGCGTGAAAAGAGTGAATACTATTCGACAATCGAACGCGTCTTCGAGAAGCACCCCAAGGACTTCAGTGCCAAGATCTATCCACTTGATCGCATGTATGAACTGGAAGCCAAGTTGAACGAGGCCCTCATCCTAGACGAGGCTCTCAAACACTTCAACGAGCTGAAGAAACTAAGGATAGGATGGGTGGAGAAGGCCGAGAAGATGGATGACTGGCACAAGTCATTGAAGATGTTCATGGCAGGGTTTAGTCCTGCTGGAAGTGCAGAAGAACGTGACAAATTCTTAGATGATGCTGTAAGGAAGATCCGCGAAACCTATAGCAGAGAAGACATAAGCTCATATCTATCATGGGCCGTTCGAGTAATCGCGGACACAATGGTTCAGAAACGGGGATAATATCATGTTCCGAGATAGTTCCAAAAAGAGTGAGGATGAGTCCACAAAAGCAGCTGAGGTCTTCGCCATTGGTATTGGCGAGGCGGGGTCAAACATCGTGGGCTCATATCTCAAGGCAAGCCGCGACAGAAGATTGCCATCACGTGTCAGAGGATATCTCTTGATCAACACTGACAGGGCAGACCTAACCAAAGTCAGGTCAAAGTATGAGATTCCAAAAGAACATACGCTACTCTATGGATCCTCGGAGATTGGTGTCGGTGGCCGCTTCATGGATGGTTACCAAGCAGTTATGGACTCAAAAGATATCATCTTCGATCAGCTCGGAAACTTGGGTTTTGAGGGTGTTTCGGGTTTCTGCATCTTTACCAGCCTTGGAGGTGGTACGGGATGTGGTGGTACTCCTGCTCTCATAGAACTCCTCAAGCAGCGATTCCAAGAGGAAGAAGGCCGCAGGATATTCGTATACGTCATTGGTATCCTTCCTTTTGAGGGACAGTCAAGCGAGGCCCTCAACTCCATCTGGGCAGTCTCGAAGCTCTTGCGTGCCCAGTTGCAGGAACGTGGAGCAGACCTGACCATCCTTTTGAGCAACAGGACCATGCTGAAGCGAATCCTCCAGTCCCGAAGAAGCGACAGTGTTGACTACCTTGAGCGAGAGCTGAATGTAGACATAGCCAATGTGGGCTCAATAGAAACGATGGTACCGTCTACTCTCGACGAGGCCACGGAGATTGAGGAGAGAACAGAGCAGGCTTTCGTTGAGCTTGTCAATCCACTCGCACTTGATGTCGTAGAGGCGATGCT
The DNA here is from genome assembly GCA_004524435.1 of Candidatus Thorarchaeota archaeon. Taxonomy (GTDB): domain Archaea; phylum Asgardarchaeota; class Thorarchaeia; order Thorarchaeales; family Thorarchaeaceae; genus TEKIR-12S. The sequence continues at coordinate 13,896 of SDNO01000016.1, forward strand.
CTCGCCAGGTGTCTACGAGGCACACAAGGACGTATTTCCAACGACAGACCTCGCGGACTATGCTAGAAAACTCGACCCTGTGGTTGTTCCCGCACTCTACACAGAGGTAGGTCTCATTCCCGACGCTGGCAGTATGCCAAAGCAGCTTCGAACCATGATAGAATATGCAGTGAAGGAGTGTTCCTACGCAGATGTTGGCGAGGAACCTAATGCCGAATCTGTCTATTACGTGCTCAGTGGTCCACGACATATTTCGAAGGCTGAGTACGGAATGCATCTCAAGGAGGCCCTAGACCAATTTATAGCACCAGGGGCGGCTATTACTCCCTGTTATGTCCAGTATGAGAAGAGGGACTACAATACCAACCTTTTGCTACTGCTTGGGCTACCAAAGATTCCTGAACTTGTCCAACTCATCAACGAGGCAACACAGCTTGTCAATCTTCACAGCGGACCATCTCCATTGAAACAGAGTTGGTTCATGAGATCTAAGGGAACTTCTCGGAAGGAACTCGTCAGCGCCATCAACGACTTCCGAGAGTTGTTCAGCTATTACATGGAAGCCGGTACACCTACAGAGTAGATGAAGGAGTGACCAGTCTTGACAGAGGAATTCCGTCTGGAAGATCTTATCGACAGGGTGCTTCTAGTTGAAACCCTGAACTCTACGCTCATTCATTTCCTCCTCAGTTCACAAGTGGAGGGCTCGATAGATCCAGACCGCGTTGATTCTCTTACACAGGGACTCCTCCGGACAAGAAGGTGGATAGAAGAAACCACTTCAACAAAGGGCATACCGCAATCTACCTCCAACATTCTGGGCCTGATTGTCAAAAGGATGGCACAATTGGAGAGCCTCCTGCCTAAGCTGTCCCAGAAGGCCAAGGACATGGAAATAGGCAGAGAGGCGCAGGAGATTCTCACAATTCTCGAGGGAGGAGGCAAAGTCACGCGAAAGCCTGCGGCCCAGATTGCCAGCGCAGAAGGAGAGCAAGAGGGAGTTGTGTCCATAGTCCCCCCAGAACCCGAAACCCCACCGGAGCCTTACAAGAAGGTAGAGGTTGAGGATGACGAATGGGGCATGATAGGGCAGACGAACCGTATGATAAATCAATACTCGAAACGGTGTCATACTCTTCTCCCAACATTCTGGTTTGAGGTTCTTAAGGAGATTCATCGCTATCGCTCAGATTCGCCTCACATGTCAGACGCAATAGAGATTCCGGGTCAAATCTTGGTTAGAATTGTTAAGGGTCTGCTCACTGAAGCGCCAGGAGCTCGGCTGCTTCAGGATCTTTCCAAGCATCGCCCACCCGAGAAGTATCTTGATCCTGGAGAGATGGAGAGGGTCGAGCGGGCTGTAGCAAAGTATTTCGCCGGCCTTGAGGGAATTCTCAAGGGTGAGGAGCCAAACCCGGAGGATAAGATCAGCGACGCGCAGACAGCGTTTGACGGTTTCGGATGGGGTGGACCAGAACTCGAGAAACGCCTCATCAAGAGGATAAACCAGAGATGCCAAGAGGCAATCCAGAGTGCTGAACAAGTCACCGACGCCCCTAGGAAGGTCATCTTTGCCGAGACTGCTAAGATGCTTTGCAAGCTCCAGCACGCAATCCTAGCGGAGCCTAGACTCAGAGAGATTCTTGCACAGATGAAGCCTTAGACGTCTAGCAGACCAGAGTACCCGTATTCCATATAAGGAGCGGATGCAATCTCCACGAAAGCTCTCAGGGGATAACAGTGTCAGGACTCGACATCATGCTCAATCCGAAAGTTGCCGCAGTCGTTGGTGTTTCCACTTCGAATCCATTCAGTCCGGGAAATGTCATTTTCCGCAAATTGCGCTTTGAAAACGGACTGACAACCTACCCAATCAATCCCAAAGGAGGACTGGTGGAAGGAATCGAAGTATATCCTTCTCTGAGTGACTGCCCAAAGGATATCGACCTTGTGGTCATCTCCGTTCCCGCAAGAATTGTTCCGTCTGTGCTGAAAGACGTTGGTGAACTCGGGATAAAGGCTGTCATCGTAGTCTCAGGCGGCTTCAGCGAAACGGGCGAAACGGGAAAGGGCCTGCAGAAAGAGATCATTGACATTGCCGAGAAACATGATATTACAATGGTTGGACCGAACTGCATCGGGGTCTTCGTGCCCGATAGAGTGGATACATTCTTTCTGCCGTCTGAGCGAGTTGCTCGCCCACGCTATGGGACTGTTGCTATCATCTCTCAGAGTGGAGGCTGGCTCGTGGAGAGACTGGAAGAGTTCGCATCTCGCGATCTGGGAATTGCTGCTGCAATCTCGATAGGAAATGCTGCTCAGACCAAGGTCACTGACTTCGTACGTCATTTCGGGAAGGACAAGCGCGTTCGAGTTATCCTTGCGTATATTGAGGGTTTCTCAGAGGGTGAGGGCCGAGAATTCGTCAAGGCATGCGAAGAGATTGCCCCTAAGAAGCCCGTTGTCGTGCTGAAGGGGGGCCAGTCCGAAGCAGGGCACAGAGCTACACAGAGCCATACCTCTTCTCTTGCAGGTGACAACGAGGTCGCAACGGCTGCTTTCAGACAATATGGAGTCATTGAGGCCGAAGACGAGGATCATGTGATGGCGTACTCCAAGGTTTTCTCATTTCAGGAGAAGCCTATGAGAGGGAATAGAGTGGGAGCGCTGACTGTGAGCGGTGGGCACGGCGTCATCGCTACCGACGAAGGCGCGTATCATGAACTTGAGTTCCCCATCTTCAAGGAAGAAGATCAAGAAAAGATGAGAGCTGCAATGAGTGAAGCGTATCGACGTATCGCATCATTCCGAAATCCCTGTGACTTGACCGGGAGTGCATCGGATATTGACTACGAGCGTGTCCTAGATGTCATGCTAGAAATAGACTATATTGACGCGGCTCTGCTTCTACTGCTGCCCTATGCTCCAGGAATTTCACTACAGATAGGCGCAAGAGTGGCAAATGTGGCCAAGAGGCATGACAAGACCGTTGTTGCGTATGTGCCGAATCTGGAGAAGTATGACATCATAATCCGAGGATTCGAGCTCAACGGGATCCCGGTTGGGGATACAATCGAGGAGGCTGTCCAGATGCTTGATGGAATCCACGAGAGATCCAAGTTCCTTCGAAAAATCGGGGCACTGTGAAGAGTACCCGTCAACTCCGACCATGCAAGTGGACACTGCGATTCCGGCTCACCTAGAGTCGAGTGAACTTCCTATATTCGATGTCGAGTGACTCTAGCCTCTTTATTAGCTCTGCACTGAGGAGGAGAGGGCGTTCAACCAAGTCCTCGACAATCTCACAGCCATTCAGGTACATCGCGACACGAAGGCCTTCCGTGAATTTCTTGATCTCTTGAACAACGACCTCAGTGCTTCCCTCAAAAGCTGGCCTGAGGAACGGATGCGCCACTCCAGCTGCCACGGCTCCGAGGCTCAGTGCTTTGGCAACATCAAGACCGGAACGAACTCCCCCTGTCGCAATGATGTCCAAATCAGTAGTCTCGCCAACCATGACGATGCTGAGAGCCGTGGGTATACCCCAATCCCAAAAATCGAGCCCTAGTTGTGCTTTGAGTATATTGTCCTCTCGGAGAGCGCGATAGTACTCCACTGCTGCCCAACTCGTACCTCCAACACCCCCAACGTCTACTCCATCGACATCGGCCTCCTCAAGGGCAAGGGCAACACTCGATGATATCCCAGCGCCAGTCTCTTTCACGATGACAGGGATGTCAACAGAGTCCACAATAAGTGCTATATTGTCAAGCACGCCGATGGAATTGCAATCACCCTCTGGTTGTACTGCTTCTTGCAATGTATTCAGATGGATTGCCAGGATATCCGCGTCGATCATCTCAACGGCTTCAGGCGCACTCTCCACATGGGTCGCCCCGATATTGGCAATCAGTGGAACTGAGGGGGCGCTCTCCCGGACAACTTTGAACGTGTTCTCCAAAGATGGGTCTTCAAGTGCGGCTCGTTGACTACCAACACCTATCGGTATCCTCATCTCCTCTGCTGCCTCTGCCAGACGCTTGTTGATCTCAAGTGTGTCTGGATGACCGCCAGTCATAGCCGCAATAACAAGAGGGGCATCGGCACGTAGTCCGAAGAAATTCGTTGTGAGGTCGATGTCATTCTTGTCAATCTCAGGTAGGGCATTGTGGATGAATCCAATGTGCTCGAACATGGTCGATTTCTTGCACTGCACATCCTCTTGAAGACAGATTTCGATATGCTCAATCTTCCTGCGACGGGTCTGTGCAGCCTCGGGCGATGACGAAGCATCCTTCTTCCCGGAGTTGTTTCCTCTCGACATTTCGATTCTCCACGCCATGTGCTCATCACGTCACTCTATCATAAAGATAACTCATCATTAGCAACGGGTCGCCAGAACACCCCATAGCTGCCTTGCGCAAGGCGAAGCCTTTATTCTGTCATGTGATGAGGAAGGCACGTGTCTAAGATGTCTGAAGAAGACCGTTACCGAGTGGAGTCCCCCGAGGAGGAGGAAAAGAAAGAGAAGAGAGGTCTTCTGAGACCGCTTCCCAAGGTTGAGCAACAGACAACTAGCAAAGGCGTACCCATAGTCAACTTCTTGGGCCTCAAGATGGAGGAGAATCGTCGGGATTTGCTTGTGTCTATTCTGATGCCTATTCTGGTTGCAATCATTGATGCTTCCATATACGCACAAATCATCATTGATGTATTCACCGACGAGGCGCTCTTTGTGTTCTTCCTTCCTATGCTTGCTGCGATCCCGATCGGACTAACGGTTCCCCAGGCCGGCAAAGCTTTGCTCTCAGGGTTTTTGGCTGCGATCTTCTTCGTAGTCTTCTTCCTGTTATTCCTCATTACACCCGGATTGCTGGTCCCCGAAGTCGGCATTGGAGAGTTTCTTGTCAGTGGAGGCGTAGTTAGCGCCATTTACTTTCTGTTCGTAGTAATGGCCTCGCTTCTGGGTGTCGTAATTGGCATAGTCATAAGAGAATTCTTCTAGACGCGCTATTTTGAGGAAGTCATAAATAGGCCAATTCAAGCGGCCGGTTCACATGAAACGTATCGGGGTTCTAATAAGTGGAAGGGGTACGAACCTCCAGGCACTCATTGATGCACAGCAACGCAACGAATTCGATGGGGAGATTGCCGTTGTCATCAGCAACAAGAGCAAGGCTAAGGGCCTACAACGTGCAGAATCGGCGGGGATCAAAACCGAGATTGTTACCAAGATTGACTATCCAGACAGGAAAGATCATGATAGAGCCGTAATTGGCATATTGAAAGAGAATGAGGTAGATCTCGTAGTATTGGCTGGATACATGCGAATCCTGACTCCTCTGTTCTGTGATGAATTCAGACACAGAATGATCAATGTTCATCCATCTCTCCTCCCAGCCTTTAAGGGCGTCAAGGCCCAGTGGCAGGCTGTTGAATATGGAGTGAAGGTGTCTGGCTGTACGACACACTTCGTCGAGCCAGATATGGATGCAGGACCCATCATCCTGCAGACCCCGGTTGAAGTCAGACAGAACGATACAGGAGAGAGTCTGGCAGACAGGATTCTCCCTGAAGAACATAGAATACTCGTGAAGAGTGTGAAACTCTTCTGTGAGGGCCGTCTACTGATGGACGGACGACGGGTGAGAATCAAGGAGTGAGTGGACTATGTGTGGAGTTCTTGGTATACTCGGTCGCTATAGACTAGATGCTTCAAAGGAATTGCTTCTTCTTCTCGCACACCGGGGACAAGATGCTTCGGGGCTACTCTGGGCCACAGAATCTGCATTTCAAGAATCAAAGACGATGGGGAGCCCTTCAGGCCTCTCTGTTCAGAGAGAATGGTCAGAATGCATTCTTGGAAGCACTAGGTATCCAACCTCTGGAAGGCGGGTGAGTTCGGAGGACGAATTGTGTGATTTCGTCGGACCTTTCCAGAGCGGCGCAGTTGCAGTCACACACAACGGAAACATCACGAATCTAAGCAGTATGACTGAAAAGGACTATCAGTGCGACACCAAGTTCATTTGTGACAGGTTGCAGCACCATCTTGCAGAGAGCGACGATCATCTGCCCACTGCTTTTGTTAGACTAACTTCAGAAGTGGATGGCGCGTACAGCATTGTGGGAATTCACGATGGCTCTCTGTTTGCATTCAGAGATTCTCGGGGTTTCAAACCCCTAGTATTTGGCAGGTCAGCAGAACATACCATCGTGGCATCCGAGAGCACCGTGCTCGACATGGCTCACGTGAAGCTTGAGAGAGATGTTTATCCCGGAGAACTCATTGTGTTTGGTCCTAACCAAGCAATGCAGTGCTACAGCATATCTCAACAAGATGGCCACAAGCACTGCTTCTTCGAATACGTCTATTTTGCAAATCCAGCAGCGAGAATCGAAAACCAGCTGGTGTACGATGTTCGATTCCGGTTGGGGAGAGCACTGGCCAATAGATTCACCAGATTGCAGCTGGAAGAGCCAGACTATGTCATCCCGGTTCCAGATACGAGTCGCCCCGCCGCGCAGGCTCTTGCCGAAGAACTTGGAGTACCCATGAGAGAGGTCATCCTAAAAAACAGATATCTCGGACGTACATTCATCGTGCAGTCTCCCGAAGCCAGAAACGCCATGGCTCACTACAAGTACATCTACTTGGATGACAAGATTCGGGGAAAGAATCTGCTGGTGGTTGACGACAGTATCGTGAGGGGCACAACTGCAAAGATGATTGTGAAGGACCTCAAGAAAAGGGGTGCTGCTAAGGTATACTTCGCAGTCACTTGCCCGCCACAGAGCCACCCCTGTTACTATGGCATCGACATATCAACTTCAAGTGAGTTGATTGCATCACAGGCAGGCTTAGAGCAAATACGAGATTTCATCGGTGCAGATGCCCTAATCTACCAAGACATGGACGGGCTTGTCAATGCCACTGGAATTCGTGATATATGCCTTGCATGTCTTGATGGCAATTATCCTACTGAACATGCAAAGAAGATACAAGCGGCAATTCAGCTGCGGGATAAGAAACAAGGCATCAGAGATTACGAGAGGGAGATACGGTGAAGATTGGGACCATTGCCAGCCACAGTGCACTTAACATACTATCGGGAGCAAAGGCTGAGGGCTTCCAGACAGCTCTCTACTGCCAACCAGAAAGGGAGGAATTCTACAGTAGCTTCGGCTTCTCGGACTCTATTGTGCGAGTTTCTGCATTCGATGACATACTCAACATGGACCTGTCTGACGTCATCATGATACCCCATGGATCCTTTGTTGCCTATATAGGAGCAAGGAGAATCCTCGACTCGAATCTTCGAATGTTTGGCAGCAAGGAGTTGTTGCGCTGGGAAGAGGACAGAGAACTCAAGTCGGATTTGATGAGAGAAGCAGGGTTTCTCATTCCAAGGGAATTTGGTACTCTTGATGAAGTCGACTGCCCGGTGATAGTGAAGACCTACGGCGCGGCAGGAGGAGAGGGATACTTCATTGCCCAGAACAAGGAAGAAGCGCTGGCTAAGATGGATCCGGATTCTCGGGTCGCTATCCAGGAATTCATAGTGGGAACCAAGGTCTTTGTCACATACTTCAACTCGCTAGCGAGGAACAGGCTGGAGGTGTTTGGTGCCGACATCAGATACGAGACTGATGCCGATTCAAACCTCAGATTTGACGATCGCCCCTCATTTGTGGTAGTCGGAAATCTTCCGATGGTCCTTCGAGAGTCTACACTCGCACAATACTACCAGATGGGGAAGGACTTCATCAGAGCATTTCAGGGCCTTACAGGAGGAAACGTCGTAGGGCCTTTCTGCCTGGAAACGATAATTGACCGTGAGCAACGGATTCATACCTTTGAGTTCAGCGGACGGATTGTTGCCGGCACAAACATATGGATTCCAGATTCTCCATACAGCTATCTCATGTTTTCTGAGCCGATGTGGATGGGACGCAGAATAGCTCGGGAAATCAAAGAGCTCAATGAAAACGACAGACTTGATGAGGTGATCAAATGAATCTGCCAACAGTCGGAATGCTAGGTTCGCACAGTGCAGAAGAGATTGCCGTTTCTGCAAAGATGAATGGCTTCGAAACAGTGGTGGTATGTCAGAAGGGGAGAGAGAGGCTCTATAGCCACTACAATACCCATCTCTATGACCACATCATCATTCTGGACAGTTTCTCTCAGATGATTCAGGAAGACACTCAGAATGTACTCGAAGAGCTTGATACAATCTGGATACCGAATAGGTCGTTCTCAGTCTATGTGGGCTATGACAATATCGAAGATAGGTTCCGCATACCTCTCTATGGTAACAGACACATATTGCGTGTAGAGGAGAGAGGTTTACAAAGGGACCAGTACTGGCTAATGAAAGAGTCGGGTATCAGAATCCCTCGAATGGTTGACCCAGACGAAATCGATACACTGGTCATTGTCAAGGTGCAGCAGAAAGACCGACCGTTGGAGCGCGCCTTCTTCTATGCTAGCTCCAGCAAAGAATATGAAACCAAGAGTCGGCAGATGATTGAGCAGGGTGTGATTTCAGAAGAGGATTTGAAGGATGCCATTGTCGAGGAATTCATCCTTGCACCACGATTCAACGCAAACTTCCAAGCGTATGCAATGGAAGATCGTTTTGGCAGTCTAGACTTTGTAGGATTTGATGACAGAATACAGACCAATCTGACTGGCCTGCTGAATCTA
>SDNO01000140.1 GCA_004524435.1 Candidatus Thorarchaeota archaeon
CTTCACCTCCTCCACGCCCAGCGGCGCATGACCTTCGACCAGATTGCAGAGGTGACCAATTCAACAGATGAGCAGATTATTGAGGCAGTCAACGTGCTGTCAAAGATGGGTCGATTTCGCGGAACCGTGGATGAGAACTCTCGGGTTGTTTACACCTCGGAGGCTGTGGAACAGCTCCCCAAGGCCATCACGAAGTGCCCCAACTGCGGTGGAAAGTTGAAGAATCCTATACTCCCTGGTGAGGAGGAGAACTGCCCCTACTGTGGGCACTTCATTGTGAACCGCGTAAACTAGTACCTCTCAGTCATGATAGTCCTGTGGCGTTTGTGCATGATTCTCCACCTATCAATGACTCTCTCTCCTCCATCATGGACATAGTATTGACTGAATAGATTTGCTGTGAGACACGAATGGTTTGACAAGATGTGTATGCGATCGCCAGGTTCTATATCTCGCAGGGGCGAATCATCTTCCAGCTGTATTTTCCCATGTTCTTGAGATACGGATACGATGCGGTCACCTGTTGGCTCCCGAATGGCTCTATCTGCAAAGACTCTCCCATATCCGTTCTCGGGGTCAATATGAACCGGGCCTAGGTCTTTGGACAGGGCTGTTGCTCCTGCATCAACCACAATCCTATCGCCATAGTTGCCTATGACACTTGCAAGTACGGTGAGAGCACAATCACTGAAGCTACACGATCCCAGAGCTACCTGGTCATAGTCATAGAAGACATAATTGCCGGGTCGTATCTCGGTAATCTCATCTCTGATGCTGGGCGTGAGTGACATTGTTGGTGTTGACCCAATGCTAAGGACCGCCGGTTTGAGGCTGTGTCTAGCCAGCTGTTCAGCCGCCCTGCTCATTGCAAGTTGTTCCTGCTCTGCGATTACTCTGATATCCTGAACACTCTTCGCATCATAGGCGTGTCCTGCGTGTGTCAGGATTCCCCTGAAATCTAGCCACTCTGCGTTCTCAATCATCTCTGCAATTTCCACCAGCTCTCTGGTGTCAGGGTCAACGCCACAACGGTGGTATCCACAATCCACCTTGATGAGCATTCCAATTCTCGTCTGTTGCTTTAATGCTTCCTCCTCGAGCCATCCAACAGGACCTCTGCTGTCAACTAGGAGGGTCAGATTCATATCATTAGCTAATCCGACCACGAATTCTACTTTATCCCTGACAATAGGAACCGCGAGTGTGATATCATCGAAGCCGGAGTCGGCAAAGGCTGCAGCCTCCCAGACGGTTGAAACAGTAATGCCTTGGGCTCCCGCTGAAAGCTGTAGTTCGGCTACCTCAGGGCACTTGTGGGTCTTGATATGTGGTCTCAGACGAACCCTGTTGGTCTTGGCCTTCTTGGCCATTTGGTCGATGTTGTCTTCGAGCCGATTTCTGTCGAGAAGAAGCGCAGGTGTCTTCAGGTCCTCGATGAGCATGACGTTCGACTGGAAACTGAGACTATAGAGGCTGTCGGTCAGAACCTCTAGGTGATACCGTGTTGGTCTCCTCTAATGCGTCTTCTCAGGTTCAGTCTAATCTCATCTACCTTTGATGCGACTCTGCTCTTCTCGGGCCAGAACTCCTCTATCTCATCGTAACCATGTACATCCCAGTAGAGCGGGCACCCTCCGAAGCAGTAGTCGAAGTACTCACAGGCCTTGCAGCCCTCGGGAGCATAGTCCTTCGCTCTCCAGAACTTAGCAGCTCGATTGTACCACACCTTTTCGAAACCATCATGAAGGAGGTCTCCAACTGGTTCGCTGAAGCTGGAACAAGGAAGAAGGTTCCCCTCAGCATCGACAGAGAGAAGCCCATCACAACATGCACAGCTCTTCGCACCAAGCCCGTGCGCTATGGGATTAAAGACGCACACCGGCGTAGGGGCATACCAGACGAACTGCACGCCTTTCTTACTGGCACGTTTCTTCACCCTTCGAACGATATCGCCTATCTCCGTGTATTTGATCTGCAATTCTTCCCGGAGCTTAGCAGCCGTTCCTGTGTAGATGACCATGTTCATGCTGAAGTAGGTGAGTCCAAGTTCGTCTGCGTGGAAATCGACGAGCTCCTCGAGCTTGTCCACATTGGGTCTGCAGATAGTCGTGTTGCAATGGGTGTAGATGTCCGTTTCACGAAGATTCTTGATGCCCTTTACAGTCTGTTCGAAGGCTCCTGGTGCCCCGACGATGTAATCATGAGTTTCTGGGTCAGGCCCCTCGATAGAGACCTGGGCGCTGTTCAGGCCCGCCTCAACAAGCTTTGAAACGAAGTCCTTGTCAGAGCATCGGCGTCCATTGGTTATCAGATTCATCCGGAGTCCTTTTTCCCTGCCGTATCGGGTCAGCTGGAAGAGGTCATCCCTGAGTGTTGGTTCCCCGCCTGTGAACGAGAGAGATGGAACGTGAGCATCATCTGCGATGATATCCATGACCTTCTTGATCTCGTCGGTGGTCATTTCCTCCGATTCTCTATACGGGGAATAGGCATAGCAGAACCTGCACTTGTTGTTGCACCGGTATGTCACGGCAATCTCACTGAGTACCGGATACTTGATTTCTCCAGTCCCAAAGGGAACCACTTTGGCTGTCCTATATGTGTAGATATTTTGATTTCCGCTCACCATGTTCTGCAGGTCGTCTACAAATGCTGCCAGATCATTCAGAACTTTCTGCCTCTCAACATCATGGTTTTCTGTGAAGTACTTGACAACACTCTCTGGACCCTCTCCTTTAAGGAGCATTTTCAGCATGAGCATCCCGGTCTTGTTCAGATGCATCACCTTGTTGGGTCTCAGAATCAGGAGGTTGTCTTCGGGGCGGGAGTAGAAGTAGTCTTTCACCTCTTCCATGAATTTGGGTACCCAGTTGAGGTCTTCTACTGTATACTGATATTCAGGAACAGGCATCTTGTATCGCTGAAAGATTATGGTGACTTAAGCCTTAGTGTACGTCCCCCGGCGGGATGACCTGAAACGCTTATCTTTGCTTATGTCAGTGAGAAGGTAACGCTTAGGAGAAACTGGATAATGAGCACCAGCGAAATTACACTGCCATACGGCAAGATAACCGATAAGAAACTCGTGATGAATTTCAGTGCATATGATATTGACCTGCCCGTGATAGCTTCAGGCATCCGTGAGAGGAGCGATGTCCTCCGAGAGCTCGGAGTTGCATTCTCGGGTTTTGGAACTGAAGTCCCTGAGAAGGTGACACAGCAGAATCCTGCGACGGTAAAGGCATACTTCGAGTATGTCGGGACACAGAGTGATGCCAAGGTCATTCTCAAAAGAGCCTACCACCTCGTCTGGGGCGGTATGATTGAAGAATTCCCGGACCTGATTGACTGGGCCCAAGCCAAAGCAGACCTATCGAACTTGACCTATGCACAGGCTGAGGTCTTGAGGGCGAGAAGAGGCGAGTAGTGGGGCCGAGACTTCCAATGCCTGAGATAGAGGTGTCCCAAGTTCTACATAGACTGCTTCAGCGTCATGTTGAACGTACGGATACCCACTCGTCACTGAGCCAGCTTGTGGAAACGGTCTTGACTGAACATCTTATACGTCATGACCGGATTGGACAGATACATGTGCCTCTGGCGACTATGCTGAAAAACGGGGCTGACAATGTGACTGCAGTGATTCAGTCAATCGATACCATAGATTGGTACGAGAACGGTCCTCAGATTCAAGAGGCTTTGGAATACCTATCAAAGGCGGAAGGAATTCTTCGGAAAACGGCTAGAGAGGTCAATTAGATTGGAAAGAAACGAGGAGAAAAGGGAATGAAGAGGAAATATGTAGCCGGCCTGCTTTGTCTGTTCGTAGCGGGGATCTTTGGGTCCTCGATAGCGGCTAGTGGGTCTGCAACTCTTGCGGCCGATCCAACAATTAACAGTATCTATGTTGATGTTGTCGTCTTGCAGAACGGTCGAATCAACGTGACTTACTTCATCACTTTCACAGCCGCCAGCGGTGGGCTAGGGGGATTCGACTTGTTCGGAATCCAGGAGAGTACCGTATACGATTCTGACCGGGCGTATGCCGAATGGGGTGGCGAGAGGTATTCGCTTTTCGTGGAGAAAGTTTCTCAGGGTTACAAACTTGACTGGGTTCCACGTACACCAGAGGGTGAACAGGTCCTAATCGTCTTTGGATACTTTAGCACAAACAGGGTCATTGACCAGACCACAGGAGAGTACACTCTAGAAGGATCGTCAGAAACAGTCACAGGCGACTTTGGTGTGCTGAATTGGGCACCTGTCCAGTGGAATATCGATGTTCAATATGAGAACGTTCGTGTGATCTATCCAATCGAAATGGATGAAGCCTGGATAGAGTCTGGAGGTGGCATTACCCCTGAAGGGGCAGTCTATGCGGGATATGTGGAGGACTACCGACAAGGTGTCCTCTCATCGGGTGAGACCCTACGCGAATACGATGAGAACAACTTGCTTGCATACCCTTCGGATCCTGGTGCCACACCTCGGAACTTCAGCGTCAGTCTAACGGCCGAACCCGCATATGCATATGACAAGATGCAAGTATTCCATTACACGAACTGGTCTTTCTACGCTGACTATGTTGAACCGGGCTTACTTGCTGTTTCAGGTGACGAGTATCTTGATGTGAACTCCGATACGGATTTCAACTATGAGTTGGTTATATTCAATTTCGGGGACAGCGCACTGACAGATATTGAGGTAACATTAGGCATGCCTGATAATCTCACGCTGATTTACGGTTCTCTAGAAACATATGTAGGTGGCCTCAATGGTGGTGAGAGTGAATACCTGACATATACCTTCAGGGCTGACAACATCCCCGAGGTTCTGACTGTTACGTTCTTGGTGACTGGAGAGAACAGCCAAGGTCCCGTTTCTTCAACCTTCACTTTGGATCTCTACGTCCAGGAGTATATTCCTCCCCTCATTCCCCCCGATCTCCTGATTGTTCTCATAGCGGGTGTGGTCACCACTGGCATCGTCTACTACGTCTACAGGAAGGTGACATATTCCTACGGCGCCAAGTGGACAGAAGACGATACTACTATCGGGTACGAGAGCCCAGAGATTGCAATTGAGACCTATGGGGCGCCCGGAACCGTGGCAGAACTGGATCCCATTGAGTCGGCTTTCTTCGTCAATACGAGCCGACAGAAGCTTGTCACAATGATACTCATGTCATGCGTGAAGAAGGGGGCTGTTCGGGTCATCTCGTCTGATCCATTGAAGATCTCAGTGACCGGCGTCAAGTTCGAGGAATTGACCTACTATGAAGAGCTGTTCCTTGAGGCCATCGTGGATAACCAACTCGACCCCGAACTGGTTGATGAGATGATTGACGAGCTCGCAGACCGTGTCCAGAAGAAGTCATGGGATGCGGACTTCGAGGCGACCAAGGAGCATCACGATGAGATGGTGGAGGGAGCATGGGAGGAGCTTGAAACTGACCCCACCATCGATGGTAGGACCGAATACTACTTCGAGAGACGATATCACGACTCGTGGGCCTGGTACTGGCTCTACATGCATCCTCGGCACAATAGGCGAATCGATGATGTGTTCACAGATACCGGCGGTGCCATCTCACCACCTGATATTCCAGAGTGGTTCCGTGGCGTTGCTGATGCCACTGGCCATGCAATCAGTGAGGCGGGACGTATTGTGGGGGACGTAGCCGCAACAACCGGGCAGATCATGTCAAACGTCACGAGCACAATCGGTGAGGTCATGAGCGGCGTGGGCCAGATCATCAGCGAGCCCCTGAAACCAATCATCGAGGGGACCAGCAGGTGCGTTTCACATGACGCATGTCACTCGGCCTGTGTGACCCACGATGCATGTCACTCAGCCTGTCACAGCGCTTGTCATAGCGCATGCGTTTGTCATTCGGCCTGCCACTCTGCGTGTCACAGTGCTTGTGTCAGTGGAGGATTCCGGTAGATGCCCAAGCCTATCATGACAATATTCCACCTGAGCGATGTGCATATCGGAGAGCCGGGAGTCGAAGTGGCAGACTTCCTGAAGATTCTCGACGGTGTGGAGAA
>SDNO01000141.1 GCA_004524435.1 Candidatus Thorarchaeota archaeon
GTGATGATGTGTTCAGCCATGATTTTCATGTGGTCCGAAGTCGGAGGACTAATCTGGGGCTATGGAATAGGGATCGTTATGAAGCATGTCTTGATCACTGGATTCGAGCCATTTGATGGATCCTGCCTGAATCCATCTGCAGAAGTGGCGCGACGACTCAATGGGCAAGAGATAGGAGACAAGAAGGTGACGGGGGGAGTCCTGCCGCTGGACTATCGGACGATGATGTCTTTCTTTCGGCAACATGTCCGTGAGGTTCATCCCGAGTTCATCCTGTTAATGGGTCAATCAAATAGAGGATCTGTGACGATAGAGAGAATGGCTGTGAACTCTGTCAGCACTGAGAGAGAAGACAACGAGGGTTATGCGCCAGAGAGCGATCTGATATCACCACCGGGTCCGGTAGGATACTTCTCAAATGTCGATGTCAGTGTGCTCGCGAGAACCCTGAGGGACAAGGGTTTCTCTGTTTTCGTCAGCTATCATGCAGGGACCTTTGGATGCAACTACATCTTCTACAAGGTGCTCGATCTCGTCGCCCGAGGCGACCTGAAAGCAAAGGTACTCTTCATCCATGTACCGCCGCTGCCTGCCCAAGCAATCGAAAAGCATGACCAGTCTCTACCGACTATTGAGCTAGACGACCTGGTCGAAGTAGTCCGAGCAATCATCCGGGAATTCTAGGATTGTTGTACGATTATGTTTCCCAGACATCAGGAAATGCAGTCAACACAACTGCAGACAATATCGAACTGATAATGACTGCAGTGATACGTTCGCTCAGCATCAATGGAAAGATCACATATCCAAAAAGATCTGCGGGAAGACTCAGGATATACACAGCACCCATGGTCATCATGGAGAAATCTGTCATTGTTCCAATGAGAGTGAAGGGAAGAATCTGCAAGTACTTCCTCCACCCCTTCTTCGACCAGTCAAACGTGATGTCTGCAGTCTGGAGTGCTAGGGCTGTCACAGCAGCGACGATGTAGAGGCTCATAAACCACCATGTGGACGAATTAGGAATAAGGTAGAGAAGGACTATCACGAAGAGATATGCAGCAGTGACAGTGGGGCCAGGAAATGAGGAATCACCCACCGTGGCCTTCTTCTGCAGGGCCAACCCGGTAAACAGCCCAGAGACGGCAGGCCCAAAGATGACAGTAGGAACGACCAGGCTGATATTGAAGACAAAAACTGACAGAAAAGCCTGCAACACACCTGCAACGAGACCGAATCCAAACCCTTTGCTCGGTCCCAGAAGGATTCCGAAGAGAGGGGCTAGACAGATGGTGAGGCTGATAGAACCAGCAGCACCAAGAAAGGCACTGATGGGAACTAGCGTACTGACTCCATACAGTGCGGCAAGTATGATTCCTATTGCGGAGAGCTTCGTATTCTCTGAAGCCTGAAAGAGCTCCAACTCGCCAAACTCACTATTCTCCTGACCGGACAAGAACTCCACCAAGTGCATTCCGCCCGAATCTGGCATTATCTAATATTACTTTTCATGCCATGAGTTCCGAGTCTGTTCAAACTGGATAGAATGGCCAAAAGTGCGTGAAATCCCATCCCTTGCCCACATATTTTTCGCTACGGGGCAAATCGATGAACTCGTTCCCGTTGAAAGGATAGAATCTCATCTCTTCATCGTCGTCGCATAGCAGGAGGTCAGTCGTACCACAATCACGCCAATATCCTGGGAGATAGGTCCAGTCCTCTCGGAATCCCCGGCCGACTGTCCTGTAGGGCCCATCACTGAAGTGGAGATAGTCCTTCCTAGAGTCAAACCGACCATAAGGATACAGTTTGAGCTCCCCTCGTTTGTGTCGGACTATCAAATCAGGGGTTCCGTTTTTCGTCCATTCACCAACTAAGTACTGCGTGAAATCATCATCGAAGCCACGACCTACCTTCTTGGGTTTTCCTTGGTCCTTGAATGTTGTTCCATCGAAAGGATAGACCCAAAAGTCACCGTTTTCCTCACGAACGAGTAGGTCAGGCGTCTTTCCGTCGGTCCAGTGACCCGGCAACAGATGTGTATATTTGTCCCTGTGAAATCCATCACCGACGCGCTCATCTCCGCCAAGATCTTCGAACTCGATACCGTTCCACGGGAACAATCTGAGATGACCCTCATCGTCCCTCACTATCAAGTCCGATGTTCCGTTACCAGTCCATGAAGCGACGATGAAATCCCACTCTGGCTTGAAGCCACGACCGACACGCTTCCCTTGGTCTTCCACGTAGAAAGTCTCGTTCCTGAAGGGATAGAATCTTAGATCTCCGTCATCATCTAACACAACGAGTGAGTTACCACCTCGTACGTTTCGATGCAGCGCATCATCCAATGGTCTGAGCCAAAAACCCGGTAGGTACTTCTCAAACTTGAATCCCTTTCCTACTTCGAATGCAGTCCTCGTCTGATTGAACTCCTTCGAAGTATAGAAGGTGTGTTTCGTCCCCTGCTTGAAGAATGGGTACCATCGAAGGTCGCCATTGCTCTTCCTGACAAGCAAACCCTGCATATGTAACAGCTCAGGGATTCGACAGTCGGTTGGCAATAAGACTGTTTTGCCGGTGCCCCCATAAGGTAGGATTCTTTAACCGGACTCATTCGAACATAAGACTGAGGATGCCGCATATGAGTTCAGGCCCAATCTTAGAGATGAAGGGTGTTTCCATGTCCTACGGACAGAGAACCCTGTTCAAGGATTTCACTCTTGATCTCCACAGAAATGAGATCATAGGAATATCAGGTGAGTCTGGCAGTGGCAAGAGCACACTTCTGAGAATCGCCGTCGACCTGGTGACCCCCACTGAGGGAGAGATAGTCTTTCAAGGGAAGGATGTGAAAGACTGGAACCCACAAGAGTTGAGGAAGTGCATCATCCTAGTCCCACAAGAAGCCAGCATGTTTCCGGGCACGGTTCGAGATAACCTGCTCTGGGGCCTCAAGATTCACGATCAGGACGCCTCCGACGAAGAGCTTGAAGCCATCATGGAAGAGGTGAACCTGAGTGGTGAATATCTGGACCGGGTGGCTGAGAACCTTTCGGGTGGAGAAAAGCAACGCATTGCGATTGCACGAGCACTCCTGCTTGAACCATGCGGCCTACTGCTGGACGAACCAACTTCAGCACTAGATGAAAAATCAACACTTGCAGTTGAGAAGACTGTCAAGGGACTCCTGGAGTCGCGAGATATCGGCGTATTGGTGGTCACACATAATCGTGAACAGGCCGAACGCTTCACAGACCGTGTAATCGAAGTCACCACAGGAGAGGAGGTATACTACAATGCAGACTGATTTTGATCTTTTCCAAGCAATACTAGACTTTGTACAGAACCTGGACCCAGAGGTGTATGACGCGGCTTTCAGCTATGCCGCCGCCATGGTCCTACTTGTAGGTCTCATAGCCCTGAGCAGATGGCAGAAGATTGGCATAACAGAGAAGCTGATAATCGGAACCGCAAGAGGAACCATCCAAATCATACTGATGGCTCTGATACTCCTGGAGATTTTCGCCCTAGAGAATCTCGTGTTGATCTTCGGGCTCCTGATCTTCATGGCCCTTTTCGCTGCCCATACATCGCGCTCCAATCTGGATGACATTCCAGGAGTCTTTCGCGCAGGTGCGCCCGCCATCCTCGTAGGTGGCCTCACAGTGATGGTCATCAGTGTTCTGCTCGGTGTTGTAAAACCTGTCGGCGAGTACATCATTCCCATGGGTGGAATGGTGATCGGCAATGCTATGGGTATCAACTCTCTCGTCATGGAGCGGATGTGGTCAAATGCCCAGAAACAGCGGTCACTCATGGAAACAGCTCTGGCTCTTGGAGCTACACCGCTTCAAGCCACCAATATGACAATCCGTGAATCAATCCGTTCGGGACTGCTTCCCAATCTTAACAGGTATGCTTCTCTGGGCATCGTATCCATCCCAGGACTCATGTCAGGGATGATCATCGGCGGAACCCCCGTATTGGCCGCTGCTCTGTACCAAGTCATCATCTTCGTTATGATATTCCTAGCGTGTATCGTATCAGGATTGATTGCTTCACGCATCTTCCTTCAGGAGATGTTCAATGAGCGAGCACAGATTACGGTGCCTCCGCCAGAGGCTTAGACGCAGCAGACAGACATAGCTCAATTCGAGCCGCCAAACGGCATCTGAAAGTTGACCTCATATGTAGACAAGAAAGAGTGTTGTGTATATGTGTTAACACGGTCTTTTTTGAACCGAAAAGGTTAACTCTTTGCAGCCCAACAAGCCATGATGACAAACTGGATGTGAAGACATGAAACATGCTCAGAGAATTGCCGGAATCATACTGGCTCTGGTAGCCGTTCTGCTTCTTTTCCCAATGAGATTGATTGAGCCCCTGTCTGCCTACAGAGAATTCATCACTATCATCGCGGCATATCTCCTCAGCCTAGTGTTGCCAGGCCTCCTCATCGATCTCGTGTTTGCATGGTTGGGAAATCGAGCCGGAGAGGATATCGCGGGGAAATGCGGGGGCCTCCGATATGGAGGATATTTGATAGGCTACGTCGAGCGCAGTCTGATATTCCTGGCAGTTCTCATCGCGCAATATGACCCGGATTTGTCATTTGCTTCGGTCCTCAGCTTTCTCTCTGTAATAGTCGCTGCAAAAGCGATATTCAGATACTCCAACCGAGAAACTGAGAATCGCGCCTGTGGGGACTGGTATATCCTTGGTACCCTCATGAGTATCACCATGGCATTAGCGTTTACTTGGATTGCCTCACAGTTTCTCTTCATCTGGTGATTCGGTGATGATTGCTGCCATCATCGACATCGTCGCCTCAAGAAAGGTCAGCACTCGTCAACGCAAAGAACTGGACCGGAAGCTGCGAAGCTTGCTTTCCGGGCTCTACCAACGATTCCAAAAGCATTGTCTGGCGCAACCAGCGCTTACCCAGGGAGACAGCATTGAGCTGTTAGTCGATGGCTGGCAGCCAATCGTCTTCATATTTCACAGTCTGCTTATGGCCGACCAAGAGTTCAGAGTGGGACTTGGCACAGGTGAAGTGACGATTCAGAAGGAGAATGCAGATGAATGTGATGGACCAGCCTTCTGGAATGCGAGAGAGGCCCTTGATGAGATAAAACAGATGAAATACATGAGCAGGTCAGCTGCCTTCAACATTGACGAGAATAGCTCAGTCACTGAGTCCAGAATCGTCATCGAGTCGATTCTCTTCCTCACAACATTGCTCGGTCTGACAAGGATTCAGCTGGAGCATTGCTATCATTTCATATGGGAGAAGAAGAGCATCTCAGAGATTGCTGAAACTGTAGAGACTTCAAAGGGGAATGTGAGCAGGTCCTTGAGCAAGACACCTTGCTATCTCCTCGAGAGAGTAATGGCGTATCTGAGCTCCTCAAGGGGCCCTTGATCTAGCCACCCTCTTGTAGCGTGACTACAGCGGCATCAAGGGACTTGCCCACCATCACTGATGGTCCAACTGAACGTATCGATGATATACTGTCGTTCATCAGCGGCAGCGGAGCTGTACTGAGAGCCGCCGGCATGAAAATTCACACCGCTTTGCAGATTCAGCGATGACCAACCAATCAATAAGCCGTCGTAGTTCGCAGTCGACAGAGTGACAGAGAGAAACATCTCCCGCATGTTTATCACTTGGGACACGTTCCAAGCTCCAAGATCCTGATCGAACGAGGAGGCACTACGGAACATCTCATACATATCCGTTACACTAGATACATCCCACGCACCAATGTCCTGATTGAATGAAGAAGCACCACGGAACATGTATCTCATTGAAGTAATACCAGATATATTCCAGGCACTTATGTCTTGATTGAAGGAAGACGCCTCCAAAAACATGGACCCGATATTTGTGACAGTGGATGTGTCCCAAGCACCGATGTCCTGGTTGAAGCTGGAGGCCTCGCGGAACATACTCTCCATTTTACTCACCCCAGATACGTTCCACGTGCCGATGGGCTGATTGAAGGATGTGGCAGTCCA
>SDNO01000017.1 GCA_004524435.1 Candidatus Thorarchaeota archaeon
ACTGGCTCGGGGGCGGAGATCACAACACACTCATGACCACAACCCCGTTTTAGCGTTGCCTCGCCCTCTTCAAACAGAACAGCTACCTGGCTTGCACCTCCAAGTGTCGTGATACAAAACGACACATCTTCAAAGGAATTACCTGCTGTACTAAGGTACTCGTCGAATTCCCGTTCCGTTATCTTTTCCAGCTTCTGGGCACTCTCAACATCCATCTGGAGCGCCGCGCGGCATCCATCAACTACAGGGCCAAGATATTCCATGAGCATGTATCGGTCTTCATTCATCTCTTGTACTAGGCTCTGAAGTAGGACCTCGACTTTGGAAGCTTCATCATCTGAATTCAACGGGAATCAGCTGAATTCTGTTTGCATTCCATATAGACATAACTCTAGCACATAATACACGAAATGAAAAGGAAGGGCATTATACTCAGTATAGGTCAACACTGTGACGATAGATATCCATTGTCATCTTGGAATGGACAGGATGAACGTCGATCTGGTGACACGAGAAACGCTCACCGAGAATACAGATATGCTCATCGAGAGAATGGATGAATATAATGTTGAGAAGACGGTGCTCACCCCCATCGAACACAGAGTACCATCCGAGCTATATCTAGAAGCAGCCAATATGTATCCCGATAGGCTGGCCTTTGCGTGTTCGGTCATGCCTAGACCAATCGATGAAGCGCGAGCAAGGATTGACCACTTCGCAGACCAGGGATGCAAGGCATATATCTTCGACGAGGAAATCTACCACCCCGCTGACCCTGCGGCCCATGCAGTTGCCCAGATGGCGGTAGAGAAGGATTTGGCCGTCTACTTCCATCACAAGGAGATTTCGAGCGAAGTCATCAGTTTTCTGGACCGCCTCTCACTTACATACCCGTCGGCCCAGTTTGTTGTTTTGCATATGGGAGGACTATTCGGTTTCTCAAAGCTCATTCCCCTCATAGCTCGAAATAATGTCTGGCTTGAGGTATCCGTGACGCTTCCCAGACTTGTCGAGTCACCGCTGCGCGTCTTTCTCGACGCGCTGATCCAAGATTTGGGTGTACGGAAACTCGTATTCGGATCAGAGCATCATTCAGAGTATCAAGATCTCATGGCAAGCCTGAACCTGATCAATCTGAACGTGGAAACCATGCGAGTCATCACGGAAAGGAATGCACGGCATATCCTCAACCTGTAGGGGCTTCACCTTACTTGTTTGCCCTAATACACAGGAAGCTAGGTTTCCGGAGGGTCTGCTCGTAGGTCTCTGAATCAATGCGCCTGCATTCTTCGCTCGGCAAGGTCTCGATGATTCGATCAAGTGAAAATCCCGCCCTATCAAGGGGTTCTAGCATGGCATTGAGCGGCCGTCTATATGAGGGCATGACCACTCTCTCCCCGAAACCAGTCCAAGGATACTCCATGTATTCAGTCTCGAAGTAGTACTCGTGACCGGAGAGGTAAAACTTCGTTCATGGATGCTCCACCGAGAAGATGAAACAACCCCCGACACACAATATACGATAGAACTCAGCAAAGAGTGGGTGCTAGTTGAGGATGTAATCAAGAACAAGAGGAGCAACAACCAGATCCATGGAACCATCTACAATGAAATCCAGCGGTGCTCGGAGGTCGTGT
This sequence comes from Candidatus Thorarchaeota archaeon, assembly GCA_004524435.1. Taxonomy (GTDB): domain Archaea; phylum Asgardarchaeota; class Thorarchaeia; order Thorarchaeales; family Thorarchaeaceae; genus TEKIR-12S. Next base: position 1,638 of record SDNO01000017.1, read on the forward strand.
CATCTTGGGACTCACGTCAACGGCAACCACTTGAGCCCCCTTCTCAACAAGGTGCTTGCTGTAGATGCGTGGTCCGCAACCTGCATCCAACACAGCCTTGCCCCTGATCTCTGGGAGAAGTGAGAATACTGTGGGTCTGTCCACATATGCATTATGTGGTTTCGTTTCGACCCGAGCGGCATATTGTTCAGCCATCTTCTCGTACGCTTCCAATGCGATGGGAATTGAATCATCATCATGTTTCATTTCAGACACCAGCGAACTCTGCAGGAGATGGAAAGAAGCAGATAAGAACAGGCCAGAGGAAGCTATCGCAGAGGCAGACTCAATCATCAGAATGTCTTGGCACGGGTTACGCAACGTCAGAAGCAGATTTTCAGAAACTGAAGACAATTCTAGGGGTTCATTGCTGCATTCAGTCTATCTGTGAGCATCATCTCGTGGATTACTTGCTCTACATCCTCCACTTTTGGAAGACCTGTCAGAGTAGCAGGTCCGATCTTTATCGTTGGAATTGCTGTTATTCTGTGGTAGTCCAGAACATCGCGGCTGTTTTCTATTCGGGTTTCGACAACCTCGAGCTGCTTAGAATAGTAGTGAAGGCGACTCGCAGCCTCCTTAGCCAGCCGCAGAGCCTCTCCGCAAAACGGGCACTGCTTGCTTGTAAAGACCAAAATCCTCCCCAGCGAGTCGTCATTGTCGGCGTCTAGGCGCTCGTAGCTGACGGGGCTCTGTTCCATATCTGTCTTCACTTTCCATTCCACCTATCCAGTCCGAATGATGCAATTTATGCTCGTGAGATTGACCACTCCTCACTCTGCAAATACGGGCGGCTTGAGTCGTACCTCATCAGATACTGAGTGGACAGCTGTCAGAGGAATTGCCTCCCACGTTGGTCTGCTTGCTGAAGTTTCTGTCCGACGTTCAACAATAACAAGAGGCCCTTTCGCATCATCAAGCCACAGCTTCTTGACACGCCCAACGGGGTAGCCTCTGAAGTCACAGACGACCTTGTTCTTCAGGACCCACTTTATCGTATCCTCGTCCATGGTACTCATCAAATGTCAAACATCAGAAGACTAGATTAGATTGTGTACAACGGAGGCAAGCCTGTGGTAACACACGCCTCATTGCTCTATTCGGGCTAGCTCAATACTAAGTGACTAGTCTGAAGGAACAAGCCCATCAACAGGGGAAACAAGAACCATACGAAGTAGTTTCCGAATGGAGCTATGAGCCTGTTCAGTCCAGGAGGTACGAAACTGAAGTACCCTCTCTTTACCGGTGTCCAGTTCCATAGTTGTCTGGTCCTGCAAAGGATGGGTTCGATCAGAGTCATGTCAGCACCCAGTCCTAAGAGACCCGCAGCTATAGGGATACCAGGACTGGAAACCCCTAATGACAACGGGAGTAAGAAGGTGAGCTGAACAACGACGACCCACATGAACGGAATCCAGAGTGGCACCCTCCCTATGAATATTCCATTCTTCGGCGTATAATGGTAGTATCCTTGTCCCGATACGTAGTGCTCGCCAGCCAGAGCGATCAGCAAGGTTGCTAGAACCTGCAAACCGACACTCATGCCATAGGAGAACCAAAGCAGGTATGCGGCCGCAGCACCTGCCAGCACCATGACGAGTGTCAAGAACACTCCCACGCGAATCGACACTTTCAATCCCTGCTTCGCTTCAATCGCTTTCCTGCTTCGGAAATCAGGTCCTTTGCTTTCTTCGTTCGCTCTCTGAGGCTGACTGCATAGCTTCGGCCAATCCTCTTCTTTGTCAGCTTCTTGATGCTTAATGTGCGCTGTACTTCGAGGATCATCTCGAGCACCTTGTCCACCGTTCTTCTGTCTAGACCCGTCCTCCGTGCCAAGTCAGAAATGGAGAAACGAGACCCTTCACTCAGAACACTTAGCACCTTATTGACTGCGTCTGGAATGCCGACCCTTGGAATGTCAGGCCCGTTCTGCATTGAGTTCATAGCAGCATTCCGTTGGCATCCTGTGGATATATACATTATTATGTACAGATAGTTATGTCAGTGTCTGCACAGTGAGTGCCCAGAATCTTTCTCGTAACGGAAGTACAGTGACCGGCCAAGGTCATTCTTCAGAATATCGCTTGGACTTCTCATCATAGCCCCAATCAACGACAATCTTTTCCTCATCTGAAAGAACCGAGCCACTTATGCACCAAGCAGTGAAACCCGCAATGAGACCGATGATATTCATGGTGCCTCCAGTGACAATGAACAGCCGGGAATCGCTCAGCTGTGTGTATCCAATATCCATCGAGCCGGGACCAACAACTCGATCTATGAATATGGTATAGTTGCCAAAGGGAATGTCGATGACCTCTCTATCCACATACACGGGGGGATTACTGCCAGGGACCGTATCTAGAGGATCCAGAGTCATATTGACGACATAGGTCGCATCTGTGTTATTCTCGACAATGCGGAAGTCAACGGATATCACCGTAGAATTTCCAGCTCTTACACTGACAGAGATTTCGAGCTGCTCATAGTAGCCGGGCCTATCCCAGATCTCAAATGGTTGGATGTCACCCTCTCCAGATATGAAGCCAATGTAGTGGTAAGGCGCACTGAGTATGACTGCTCCACCGCCGAGAAGCAAGACTATGGAGGAAAGGTAGAGAAGCCCTTTCTTGGATAGCCAAACACTGCGAGCCATTCTTCTTCACAGTGGTGACATAACGGGTTCAAATATAGGCCTTGTGTACTGCGTATTCATGTTCTAATGTGAATATGTCTAGCAATTGAGTGCTGACGGATATGACAAAATTCCAAGAAGTGGCGGAAACGCTTGAGAGTATAGCCGGAGTCTCCAGTCGAATTGAGAAGATATCACAGGCATCAGTTTTCCTCAAGAAACTTCAGGACTCAGAAATCGGACCAGCCGCCCTCTTCCTGTCAGGAAAGGCCTTCTCGGAACGAGATTCCAGATCTCTGAACGCTTCATGGTCAACATTGCTGGATGCATTGCAGACGGTTGTCCAGTTCACTCCGGAGGACATGGAGAAGGCATACTCCGGGGATGCAGGACAAGCCGTTCAGCGCATTCTCTCTTCGGACAAGTATCCTCGTCAGTCATCCCTCTTCTCTGAGGACCTAACTATCGGTCGCGTAGGGTCCGCCCTGGATGCGATATCTCAAGCCGAGGGGGCCGGATCCAAACGTGAGAGAGAGGCTATTCTCTCAGCTCTCTTCAGGGACGCCTCACCGCTTGAAGCCAGATATCTAACAGCAATCATTCTTGGAGACTTGCGTACAGGAATGTCGGAGGGTCTCATGATTGATGCAATCGCCAGGGCTTTCGAAACAGATTCCAGTCTAACTCGGAAGGCTTGGCATTACTCAGGAGATCTGCAGACAGTTGCCGAAACCGCAGCAAGTCATGGAGAGACTGGACTGCAGAGCATCAAAGTGGAGTTGCTCAGACCAGTCAGACCGATGCTCGCTACATCTGCCGATTCTCTCCAAGATGCATTTGGCGAAATCGGAGAAAAAGCAGCTCTTGAATTGAAGCTCGATGGAGCTCGGATTCAGGTACACAAACATGACGAAGAAATCAGAATCTACTCTAGAAGACTCTCTGATGTGACAGATAGCATGCCCGAGGTGGATGAGAGGATCAGAGCGAATGTCATCGCATCCTCAGTCATCTTGGACGGAGAAGTGATAGCTTTGGACAAAGAGGGGACGCCTTTCCCCTTCCAAGTGGTAATGAGGAGATATGGCAGTAAGTTGGAAACCCAGGAGGAACTGAAGGAGATCAGGTTGAGACCCTTCTTCTTCGACATACTACATCTGGATGGGAGAGAGCTGGTAGAACTACCCTATACCGAAAGAAGATCTATTCTCGAGAATTTGCTCTCGGCCGAGCTACTAGTAGAAACCCTCCAATCAGCCAACCTTGGAGCAGCAACGAAATTCTTTGAGAGAAGCCAACGGCTGGGCCACGAGGGAGTCATGGTGAAACGAGCCGACTCGGAATATGTCCCTGGTACGCGAGGAAAGAACTGGTTCAAGGTCAAGCATACCTTGGAACCACTCGATCTAGTCATAACCGCTGCTGAGTGGGGTCACGGAAGAAGGCACAACTGGCTCTCAGATTATCATCTCGCTGTTCTCAACAAAGAAACTGGAGGTTTCGAGATGGTCGGGAAAACCTTCAAGGGACTCACTGACCAAGAATTCGAGGAAATGACGAAACGCCTCCAAGAGATCGAAACAGAATCGGGAGCGAGGATTGTCCGCGTCAAGCCAGAGATCGTTGTCGAGGTTCTCGCATCGGAGATTCAGAAAAGCCCCAAGTATCGCTCAGGCATGGCATTGCGATTCGCGCGGATCACGGCCATCCGATATGATAAGGGACCAGACGATGCAACAACTCTCAAAGAGCTTGAAAAGCTGTACGAAGACCAGTTCAAGTTCAAGGCGAAGTATCAGGGAACTCAGAAGAAATTCTAGTCAACGTCGTTCAGTTTTTCACCAAGAGATCTCAAGACCGCCTCCGTGTATGAGAGCATGACATAGTTGTCTGTATTGACTCTGGATCGCAGTTTCTCAGGCCCGGGCACGGGTCCATCATCCTGAACAAGCAGACTAAGATGGTATAGCCTGTCTGCGAGTCCCTGACCCTTACAGAGGATCTTTCTTGAGACCCCGCTGGCTAGGCGTATCTTGTGCTTATTTCGCCAACCGATGGTGATATCATTGATTGCTAGCAGCGAACCGTTTGCATCCATAACGAGAATGGTAGCCAACGCTTTGAGAATATGAGACTCTTCACGGGTCATACGTTCGAAACTTTCAACTGATATTGCTAGTGACTGATAGTCGACTTGAGATTGAGCTCTGGTCAAAGAAGATGATACCCCAACTGAGGAACTGGGCACCGAGAGCAGGCATACTTGGCGTTGCCAGCAAACAAGACCGTCCCAATGGACTGCTGGCCTAGAGAGTCCAGTCTATTCTGGGTGTAGACACATTTGGACTAGTGGCCATCGATTGCTTTTCAGACAAGAGCAGAAATCGTCTTCGGAATATGATTCGTAGTGCCCTCGGTTTTGACCCTCAGTGTATAGATACTGCCGAAGCCGAATGCGTCCCTAAATAAGCCTAGACGGTCGGAATCATGTGCGGTTTATATATCGACCATCTGGATAATAGTGTGCATCGCCCTTGCCACCACTGCCCTAGTAGGAGGGTCATGGTTGTGAAATGCAACTCATCAGGGGGACTCGAGGGAATAATTCCGAAGAACCACTTCTGCTCCATGTCGTTCTTTCGCGAGGCGCCGCTCATCAACTGGGACTTCACCGATTCGGTTCTCTTCACCGCGTATGATGTCTTCCGCAGCAACGACTTCTGGCTTGACGAGGTCCTAAGGAGTGGGAGCACTCTCAAAGAGGCCATGGTTGGTCTGGGATTCCCGAAGGAAGTACAGATGGTGGTGGACACGGGTGTTTTCGAGATTGAAGCGAAGAAGAGCGGCATAGCAAGAAGGCTCGGCATCGAGCCCGCGATCGAACTGACAAATGAGCAGATCTTCCATGCTTACGACGTGTCAGGAGGGGACTACTTCGTGTGTCCTGACGAGATTGTCCTACCTGACGACCCTCCCGACGTTGTGGCCGAAAAGATCACGACCATCAAACAGAATGCAAGGAGCCTCATGGAGAGAATTGACGCCTCCCAAGTGGTGGGAGTGATTCAGGGATCGAAGGAATCAATCATCGACGATATCTTCGATTTTCTCTGTAGTCAAGGTGTCACGAACTTTGCGATTGGTGGAGTGATTCCACTGTATCATTATGATAAACAGCTCTTCGAGCATGTCCTCAAGTACGTCCGCGGCGTCACGAAAGGCTACTCACTACACACATTTGGCCTCCCCCGAATGTTCCTCGTAGACTACTATCTCCATGAAGTAGGCATGGACAGCGTGGACACATCGATTCTAATTTATCTCACTGCAAGACGCAGATATCTTGTGGGCAGCAACCCGCGTCCGGTTAGACTTGTGGACTTCTCAGCATGCGACTGCAAGGGATGTCAACTACTCGTTGAGGAAGAGCCCCATCCACGAAGCGCACGATTCTTCATCGGTCTCTACATGCATAACTTATCGGAGGCTGCCAAGCTTTCAGCTCAGGGCCCGGGGAGGCCTGAGGGCGTTCGTGCCACTGACCCTGAAGAGGTTCATCACATCTCTCAGGGCGAATGTGACAGCGAGGAGAAGCAAGACTGGCCGCCTCCGACCCAAGTTCAATGGCGTACCGCAGATGCATCCCTTGGAGAACGGAAGGGGGCAAGCGATGAAGGGTAGCCTGTAGGTTCCCCAGATGTCACGTGCTCCGCGGACCTGAATACAACGGCGGTTATTTTGAGCTCTCACCGGAGAAATTAGCGATAGTCTTCTATACAACTGAAATAAGCTGCCAGTCATGGCTTCCCTGTTTGATCAGCTAGAGATCCGCTCAATAACGATGAAGAATCGTTTCATGCGGAGTGCTACGACCTCCGCATACGCTAGGGAAGATGGAACACTGCGGCAACCCATCATCGACCTCTATCGTGACTTGGCGGAAGGGGGTATAGGGCTCATCCTGACCGGTCATCTCTATGTACTAAACAGCGGCAAGGCGCACCAAGGAATGGCCGGGATAAGTCAAGATAGCCACATAGCAGGACTGAAACGTATAGCACGAATCGTCCACAGGAATGGGGGAAGAATAGTGGCTCAGCTCAATCATGCAGGCATACAGCATGAACCAGACCGCGCCGGCCCTAGTGAGTATGCTGGGCGCAATTGGCGGTCTCGAGCAATGTCAGAAGATGAAATCCAGGACATTGTCGGGGCCTTTGGCGATGCTGCTCACAGAGCGTTGACTGCAGGCTTTGATGGCGTACAGATCCACGGAGCTCACGGGTATCTTGTCAGCCAGTTTCTTAGTAGACTTGTGAACAGACGCAATGATCCATGGGGTGGAAGCCTTCAGAATAGAATGCGTTTATTGACGGCCATCTATGAAGAGATACGTTCCACAGTGGGCAACGCACCAGTCATGCTCAAGCTGAACTGTGATGACTTCAGCCCGGACGGCTTCACCGTGCATGATAGCGGATTTGTGGTTCAGAAGATGTTTGAGAGAGGAGTTGACCTGATTGAAATCAGCGGCGGGGGACTGGGTCGGAGAGAGGAACTCATTGCACGAGCAAATCATGATGATTCTTCCCTGGACGAGATACCATTTGCAGGACACGCTGCTAGGCTAAGGGCGAAAACTGGAGCAGGCCTGATGGCCCTTGTGAATGGCTTCAGGACACTATCAACCATGAGAAATATCATAGAGAGGGGGCTAGTGGACATCGTGAGCATGAGTCGACCTTTTATCCGAAATCCGAAACTAGTTCAAGACTTGCAGGTTGGCCAGGAAAGCGCGACTTGCATACGATGTGACAGATGTCTTGCTCCGAATGTATTTGGCAAAGAGATGCTGAGATGTCACTTAGATTGAGATATCGCCAGAGCCAAACCGCACTACGGACGAGGCCCCGCTTTCATCCAGGTGTAGATTGTCAGCAAGAAGAACACGTCCGCCACGATGCTGAAGGCCCCACCAACCATGCTGAGGCCTAGTGTGTTTCCGACAAGGCCCTGGATGAGAGAGACCAACGATCCTGCTGTGCCAATCAAGGCAAGAACTGAACCCAATATGACTACTCGCCAGTCGAGCAGGAAGAGCCCGAAAAGCAGTACAATGCTGAACACCACTACCTGCACAATATATACGATAGAGTCCGAAACATCAAGACTTGTGATCAGACCGCCGATGTAGTAGAAGAGCAGACCGAAGATTGGAAATACACGAAGATACTTCTCAAGACTTTTGGATGTAGATGCCATTTCCATGTGGACAACCTCTCACCATTGCACTTTGGCTTCAATGATACAAAGAGAATTCAAAGCTGCTTAAATCTGCTTCTTGTTGCACAGATAGAAGTCGCTGACCATAGCCTTTAAATCCTCAATGTTATGCGGTCTTCTCATAAGACCCTACAGGAGACAGACTAAATTGTGGTTCGAGATCATGCTAATTCCGTTCATCCTGTTGCTTGTGCTGTTCTTGATCTTCTTCATTGTCCAGGAGGGCTCAAAATGGCAGAAGCACAGATTCCTCGGAGTCTTCGCTAGATTTATCCAAGCCAGCCCACGGCGAGGCTTTGTCGTATTCTTTATCTTGACATTTCTAACAATCCCTGCAACTCTTGGGGTACTCCACGGCTGGTGGACCGATCAGCTCCTCGGCCCTGGAATGCCAGATTCACAGACACCCATCGTCAACACACTTCTTATCCTGATACTGATTCTGGCAGGAACAATACCTGTCATGTGGGGCAGCTTCAGAACCTGGCGTCAGGCAGTAAGAAGCGCAGCAGAGGTTCGGGTCAGAACCACATCCGAACAATAGCAGTCACTAGGGTTCATGAAATGGCCCCCGTTTCGGGGGTCATCTTCCCCTTCGATTAGTTATTCCTGTCTGCTCTTGTTTCTAGAGATTGAATACTAGAGATTCACTTGATAACCTCCACAGCGAAAGCTCTATTAACTATAGTTCATGGATAGGTCTTATGCCTTCTGAAACAGAAACGGAAGCTCAGAATCGCTTGGCTAAGGAGAACAGTCCGTATCTTCTGCAACACGCCCATAATCCAGTGGACTGGTATGCGTGGTCGGATGAGGCTTTTGAGAAAGCGCGAAACGAGAACAAGCCAATATTCCTCTCCATCGGTTACTCCACTTGTCACTGGTGCCATGTTATGGCGCATGAGTCCTTCGAAGACCCTGAGGTTGCCAGCCTAATGAATGAGGCTTTCGTCAATATCAAGGTGGATCGGGAGGAAAGGCCAGATATAGATAAGACATACATGAAGGTAGCCCAGATGATGACAGGCAGGGGAGGATGGCCGCTCACAATCATCATGACGCCAGATAAGGAACCATTCTTTGCAGGCACTTACATTCCGAAGCACAATCGATATGGACAGAGCGGATTGCTTGCCCTGATACCGAAAATAGAGGCACTCTGGGAAACTGATCAGGAGAATATTGAAGAGGTTGTATCGCGGGTCAAATCAGCTCTCAAGCCTAAAGGGCGAGCCAAAACCGAATCAGCTCCCAGTGAACAACTGGTCACCGAGGCTGCCACATATCTTGCTGCACGATATGATGACGAAAACGGAGGTTTCGGCAGCGCACCGAAGTTCCCATCGCCCCACAACCTGCTTCTGCTTCTGAGACACTGGAAAAACAGCAATGACTCACACGCACTTGAGATGGTTGAGAACACCCTACGAGAGATGAGGAAGGGAGGGATATTCGATCATATCGGAAAGGGATTCCATCGTTATTCAACAGACCGTGAATGGCTGCTGCCGCATTTCGAGAAGATGTTGTACGACCAAGCCATGATTATGATGTCATATGTCGAGGCTTATGTGGCCACGGGAGAGCCCTTCTATGCACAGGTCGTTGAGGAGATAGCAGACTACGTGAAACGAGAGCTCCGAAGCAAGGAGGGAGGCTTCTTCTCAGCTCAAGATGCAGACTCAGAAGGAGTTGAAGGGAAGTTCTACGTCTGGGACTATGAAGAGATTGCAGAGATTCTGGAGCCAGAAAATCTGAATCTCTTTGTAGATGTGTACAATATCCGCCCGGAGGGGAACTTCCTAGACGAGAGCACACGTGAGAAGACAGGACAGAACATCCCGCATATGACAGAAAGCATCGAGACGTTTGCCGACAGACTTTCTGAACCCCCAATGAAGGTATCTGAACTCCTAGCGAGAGCAAGAACCAATCTTTTCGCAGCCAGAGAGGAGAGAGTCAAGCCACATCTTGATGATAAGATTCTCACAGATTGGAACGCCCTCATGATTGCTGCCCTGGCCATGGCTGGCAGATATGTCAAAACCGAGTACACGGAACTCGCTGTTGAGGCTATGAAGTTCATCTTCAAGAGGCTCCGTAAGGATGACATGCTGCTACATCGCTACAGGGATGGGGAAGCTGGAATCAGAGGATTCCTGGATGACTATGTATTCCTAACATGGGCGCTCATCGAGCTCTATCAGACTACCTTTGACACAGAGTACCTGGAAGAGGCAATCCGCCTCCAGCACATCACCATCGACAACTTCTGGGACGGTCAAGCCGGCGGATTCTACTTCAGTAGTGCAGACTCTGAAGATCTCATCACTCGGGAGAAGGATGCCTACGATGGAGCCATTCCGTCAGGAAATTCTGTCGCGGCATTCAACTTGATCAGACTGTCACGACTCACTGGGCATACCGATTTTGAGGACTTCGCAGATGAGTCCTTCGCGGCATTTGCACGCGACCTGGAGGGCTCGCCCGGGGGGTATTCGATGATGATGGTGGCTCTCATGTATGGAACAGGGCGCTCGCTTGAAGTGGTCATTGCTGGAGATAAAGATGCCCAGAAGACTACTGAAATGATACGAGTTGTCCGGAGCGGATATCTCCCACAATCAGTAGTTATTCTCAAGGGCAATGAGCAGCAATCGGAGCAGATAGACAGGTTGGCCCCATACGCACGCTTCTATGATAGAGTTGATGGACAACCAACTGTACATGTCTGCATAGACCACAACTGCAAACTGCCGGTTCATGATATCGGAAAGATGAGAGATCTACTTGGACTGAGCTAACGTCATCACCGGAGCTAAGCGTTTATCCATACTCTTATTTTGCGGGTGCCATCGAACAAATGGCAAGCAATTCTAGGCTTACACCCTCAACGGAGACAACCTCGGAATGAACCGGCGACTCACTACGACATCCGTGATTCTAGCTCTCGCAATCATCACAGTGTTTCTTCTAACGCCGAGCACGGATACATTGAACCGGAAGTCGCCCTCAATCATCACTGACTCATTTCCACCAAGCGAAGAGAGTACATACCCACTCTACAGCATCGGTACTGTCGAGGAAATTGAGGTCGTCGAGTATCCTACTCTCACTGATGCCCTAGAGGCGATTGATGAGGGAGAAGCAGACCTACTCGGACAGCGAATTGAACCAGATGACTACCCTACTCTCGATACGTATTCAAGCATCATAAGACAGTGGGCGCATGACGCGAAGCAATCCTGGCTCTCGCTAAATGCGAAATCGTACCCCCTGAATTCCTATCACCTGCGTCAAGCAATAGCATATGCGATAAACAAGACAGCCATTGCAGAGGAAGCATTTGAGGGACTAGTGGATCCTGTAGACTTCGCTATTTCCCTTGGTGATGCGTTGTCAGTGGAACAAGAGGAGGGGGGGAAGTTCTATGATTCAGACATATCTACAGCCCAGTCCATGCTTGGTATAGGAGGTATGCTAGACGTAGATGAGGATGGATACGTCGAGGCACAAAACGGGAGCGATTTCTGCCTGACCTTGACCTATCCATCAGATGTTGAGGGAATGGATTCGGCGGCAGCGATAATCCGTGGGGATCTTCTATCGGCGGGCATAAACTGTACTCTTGAGGGCCAACTGGGAACACTAATACAGAGCGGACTCTTCAACCACACCCTTACCTATGATTTGGCAATTGTCAGCGTAGAGTTCAGCTACACTGATCCGCAGTGGGGCATCACGACATTTCATTCATCAAGGATTAACACAAATGGAGAGAACATCGCACAGATATCAGATGGCGAAATCAATGCCGCCGTCTTCCAGTACGAGGATGCCTTCTCTCTCCAGAACAGACAGAGCGCAGTGATTGAGGGACTGAGGGTGATTAGAGATAGATGCCCAGTGGTCCCCCTGTTCAACTATCGATGGCTTTCGGTGTACAGCACTGAGAACTTCGACAACTGGCCCGATGACTGGATCGGCGGTGCGTTCAGTGTTTGGACACCAGTCACAATCACGGCAAAACCCACCAGCGACAACATACTCCGAGTTGCAGTGTTGCCAACATACTTCGCGGATTTCTTCAAGACTGTCAATGTGCTGGACTCTTCCGATGTTCTTGACCACGAATGGGCAGTCACACAGCAGTTCAATCCATACCTACTAATCTATGATAGCCCTTTTGCCCTATCCCCGGAGAAACGATACGTGCCGAGAGCCTCCACTTCATGGAATGTCTTGTATCGTAGCTCTATTGCCGATATCGATGCGGATCAAACACGCGTGCGACTCTACGTGGATCCCAACGCGAATTGGACAGACGGTGTTAGTCTGAATAGTGAGGACTATCGCTTCACGTACAATCTCCTCGCCAATCAGTCGAAAACGCTAGATGCCAATCTAACAGTGGGTTTCAAAACGACTGGAGAATTCCAGGCTGGAATCACAATGGACACTCTCGATCCATTCACCTATCGATCCTATTCGGAACTACCGATTCTCCCGAGACATATCTGGGAGCCTCAAAACCTCTCAGTCTGGACACCCTCCGTTGAAGATGCAGTAGGTTCGGGACCCTACGCAATAGAGCAGTTCACTGTCGGCTCTTCCTTGACCCTGAGCATCAATAGAGGATACTATCCAGTTATAGATGAAGAACCACCTACTCTCAATCGTATCAATCAATATCCCGAAGAACCGATACCAGCCGAGAGCGTTGTCATCAGAGTCTACATCAGTGACAGGTCACGCATAGCGAACGTGACTCTGGAATGGACCCATCAAGTTGGAGACCTGAATTTCACTTCGTCTATGGAGATGAGTGAAACCGCTATCGGCTACCTCGGCACAATACCCTCCCGGATCACTGCAGAGTCCACGTCATATAGAATCACTGCAACTGATATCTGGGGCAATACTGCCTTGATAGCCACAGGGTACTACGAACGGTCTACAGGAACCACGCAAGATGGCGGCTTGCTGACTCTGGTAGCCATCGCTGGCTTTGTCATCACTGCAATCATCATATTCGTAGTGTCTAGAAGACGCAAACAGTGAACGGTCATTGCGAGTCAGATTTGCGTATGAGATATAATACTGTGACTACAACTGCTGCTACTCCTAGTGCACCCAGTATCAGTATGGGGCCATAGACGATCAGGGGGTTGTTGGGCCAGATTTCAGCCAAGGTATTCCCAGCAGCAAGCCAAGAGTCTGCAACTCCGAGAAGATGAGTAGATATCTGCTCAAGCTCTTCGTCATAGGCTTCCAAGGCCGCACCGAGATCTCCTGAAGAATTGAATGCGTCTGCCAGGCCTCCAAACGTCGACGAAATCAGACTATCGTGGATCGATAGATTCCCAATCTGAATGAGTGTTCTGTTTTCCGACAGTGCGTTCAGATGGGGAAGAGCATCATCTGCTTTGTCCAGAAATGTTGCGATGTCTGTGTCGGGGAAGAAACTAGAAACACTCTGCAGTGCAGATCGATATGCAAGATACTGGAGAGTCACCTCAGACCCGAGGCCCAACCCAATGAACTTGAGCAGAGATGCTTTGAAGTATCTCTCGTTGTCAATGCCGTCAAAGACGCTGAGATAAGCACTGAGACCCTCTGGAGTCATATCCTCAGAGAGCAAACGGAACGCCTTCTCCCCGAAGCTCCAAAGGTAGGCACTCGCACTCCCCGGCGCGTATACGTCACCCACACCAAGAAGGTAATCACGGATATAGGGACCTAGCTGATTTGAAACACTCTCTGGAGCATCTCCATTGGGCTTGATAAGCAGGGAGATGTATTCTCTGGCAGACCAAGCAAGGTTGAGGTTCGCATAGCTGATTTCAGTGTAGTTCCCTCTCCCATCGACAGGATATCCGAAGCTATCACCAAAGGAACCGACACCTGGATCTAAAATCGTCGCTTTCCCCGAAGTATCATTGTATCCAGCAATAACGATGGCGTGACCGCCACCAGAAAGGTCATTCTCTCGCAGGAAGTCATAGTCTTCGGCTGGTAGCCAGATTGGATCAATGCTTGCAATGACAGGATTGCCAGCATCTATCGAGGCCTTCATGAAGGTGAATGCACCGCTCTCACCATCAATGAGGCCTACGTCGATTCCTCGGCTCTCCAGGAAACTGATCTGCTGCTCAATGCCCTCCAAGTCCGCGTTGAAGTAGACAGAGTAGTTCAGACCAACGAGCTCGCATGCCAGATTTGCTGGATCTATCTGTTGATACAAAGCACCAGGATAGATCAGGAGCGTATCATTGTACCTGATGTAGGCAAAAGAAAATCCTATACCTGAAAGAGCGAAGAGGTCGTGCAGACTGACATCCGCTCCATGGTACTGCATGACCGATGAAGTTGCGGCCCAAGCACAGAACCCGTTTATCTCTTGCCAGACGTAGGGGATGCCTGTAAGCAAGACACCTCCCTGAGCAGGCATACTGAACAGGTCTTTGCAATGCCTTGTCATAACCGATGAGCCACTCGGCGGGATGACCATGCAGACCAACAAGACCACTAAGAGAACGTGCGTCCTTCTCATCTAGTATTCGCCCGGCCTGAACCGGATAGTCCTGACATAAGGATGTTGATAACACCGGATTCTTTGACTTCACTCGATGCGTTTCCTGTCACGAATGCCAGTGCATAGGAAGGAGCTATCTCCGATGGGTGCAAAGGCTAAGGCTCCTGTGTTGTCCAGAACGAAAGAGAAAACCCAGTCTGGCATGTCAGGAGCATCACCCTGCTCCAGCATGCTCTGCCAGGCCTCATCCGTTAGCCGTTCACTCATGGGCTGCTTGAATTCGTAGTAGGAGAAGGTTGCTCCCCTCAGAAGAACGAGTTGGCCATCAATAGGCACTACAACGTAGATAAACATCGGATTCCCGACAGCCTCTTCGAGGACTTCTTGGTTGTTGGGATCAGTATGAACATCAGCGACCAGAGCCATGCTCTCGTCGGCCTCGGAAACCCAAGCTACATCGCTGGGCATCTTGGACACCCATTCCAAGTACCCGCCGCAGTACTGGATTCTGTCTATCTCAGTTTGGTTTAGGCTTTGGCCGGACAGCTCCTTGATGGAGATGGACTGAAGGTCGAGGAGGAAATCACGCAGGGACTCCAGCCGGGTCGTTATCCACTCGCTAACAGAAACCCGCGATTCAAGCCCACGAAGCATCATATCGGACAAGGAGGCGAGTCGGGCATATACCCGAGGAACAGGTTCAACATACCCGCCTTTCACCGGATAGCTTGGCATGGCAGTCAGTGTTACTGTATAAGATTGCTTGGCATAAAGAATAGTGTCGTGGCGCAACTCAGTCCAAGACCCGAGAGCAGTCATGAGTTGTTTGTCAACCCAGGATTCATTCTTCATGAAGAGCGGATAACCTTTGGTGGGCTCCGCAAGGAGAGGCAGCAACGAATAGAGCCACAGATAATACAGATTGCTGGTCCATTCATCCTCAGGCATGCCGTCGATTTCAGATTTGAGTTTCATCATCTGTTCCGTGTAGTTCTCGTAGTGAGTCTCGCTTTCTAGCAGAGCCCAGGCCCTCTCCGAACCAAAAGCAGACATGACATCCAGTCCCTTGGGCATCAACCTGAGAAATCCATCAGTATTTGCCCCCACATAATCATAGACAAGCTGACCGAGGATGTAGCTGTCGGGGATGAACCTCTGACCCATGAACCTCATTCCCATGATACCTGACATGTCGCCGGTCTCATTGACAATAGAGGACAAGATCTTTGGTCTTCTAAGCTCGAAGGCGTCCCCAATGAATTCCTCGAGTTTTGCTTCATCATCTAGCTCATTAAGCGAAGGTTCTCCATTCCATATGTCCAGAGTCAGGTTGTAGTACTCAGAGGGAGTCAAGTCATCGGAAGACCCAACAAAGAAGACCGTGGGTTCGTAAATGGCATCCCACACATCGGTACCCGGTACTGCTGTCGGTAGTCCTTCAACCTCTGACTGTAGGGCCAGAGCGATAAGAATAGCCTGAGCGGTTTCGTTCTTGCCACGTTCTCTGCTCTCTGCGACCGATAGGCCAATGTCATTGGGCTGTAGGCGGAACCCAATGCGTCCAAACCACATCATCGCAAGGAAGTACTTCTCGAGCTCCTCACAACGTGTGTAGTGACCCCTAGGAACATACTGAGTAAAATCTTCGAAGTAGTGTTGGAACCAACTATCAGACATGTCTGAATGTTCTTCCATCAGGTTGAGAACTACGTCAACTTCGGGCTCGACCGTGGCTGGTATTGCAGAGCTATTGTCCATCAAGCGAATAGCCACCGAAAAGAACATCACATTGCGGAGAGCTGCGTCTCTCCACCGTCCCTCAGGGGCATCCTCGTATTGGCCATAAGACTGCCACAGCATAGACTCCGACAGATTCCCCAACAGATCCCAAAATGTGACTACCTCCATCTCTCTCAGTGCCATATCATAAAGAACATGGAATGCGTGGAGGACTGCGTCAGAGGTCAGGAAGCTGGGTCTGTAGTCGTCATCATTAGCCTGGAGAACCTCGTATATTTGGTCATACTCATCCTGAGATTGTGCGAAAAATCCATCTCTTACAATCCTGGATTTTGCCTCAGAGGAGAGCCCGTGCTCACCTGAGAAGATGACCCCAGCCAGCCCAGTTGGAATAGCATACTGAGGACTGCTTGCCGTGAAGTCAGTTTCGAAGGAAACATAATCAGCAAACGGAGTGGACACGCGTTCACCGAGTGTGAAGACAGTTGGAGGCTCAGAGCTCGCCGGGCCCATCGGACCGAGATTGCCAGTGAGGCTCATCCAAGCAGCACCCGTCACGAGAGCGACTGCAAGAATCATGGATACTATGCCAGCCCCCATGGTTTTCTGCCTTGTATCTCTGTCTAAGGCCAGTACAGTCATCTTGAGACCATCCCCAATACGTTTCTGATATTCTGCGAACTAGTACTTAATACCACACAATAGAACACCCCGTTCAATATCTAGAACAAATCAGAACAATTCGAGCTGCACACAAGTACACAACTAGACTAATTACCGGCCTATTCAGTAGCTTATACGGAGGATAGAATGGAAGACAAGGATGACTCCGTCGAGGCGGACTTGAGGGGAAACACGCTTCGAGTCTACTGGTACATGCTCCAGAGTGGTGAACCTGTCGGTGTGAGAGAGGTACAGCGAGACCTTGGTATGTCCAGCCCATCAGTGGCAAGTCATCATCTGAACAAGATCATCGACATGGGCCTTGCCCAGAAGAATTCGGAGAGCCTCTACGGACTCATCGAGATTGTCAAGGTGGGGATACTCAAGGATTTCATACGATTCAGAGGAACGCTTCTGCCTCGCTACTTCTTTGTTGCAGTATTCTTCACGACTATCGCTGGAGCATATCTCCTCTCGTGGCTCTTCATCCCAATCGGACTTTTTGACCGTGTGATAGCGTCCATCGTTCTCCTTGCTGGAATCATCTTCGGATGGCTCGAAACCTATCGTCTGTGGCAGCTGAGATATCATTAGTCTCTTGTCCTAAGAGTCACTGGATTGACAGAACTGGACCATCCCACAGACTTGTCTGAAGGAGAAGACTTATCGAGAGTATCGCGGCGAACCACTGTCAGGACTGAACCCATCTTGAACTACCATCTGGTCCTGACGAAGGAGTGCAACCTCAACTGTGTCTACTGTCAGGAGGGACAGGAGGACTGGGCACAGACAGAGGTCTCCTATTCCTTGGACCAACTCGAGGAGTTTCTCAGGAGAGATAGAACACCCATTACTCTGCTGTTCTATGGAGGTGAGCCCACTCTCAGGATTCCTCTGATGATGGACATTATGGACAGATTCAGTGACGCCAGATTCATGCTCCAGACGAATGCGCTGCTACTTGACAGAATTCCGGAGAGGTATGTACACTGCATCCATTCGATTCTTGTTTCCATCGATGGGACTGAAATGACGACAGACTTCTATCGATCGGACGGCGTCTATGAGAGGGTCCTTCATAATGTCCGTTGGCTCCGAGAGATTGCATTTGAGGGTGACGTAGTTGCACGCATGACTGTATCAGAACAGACTGATATCTTCAGAGATGTAACACACCTTCTCGAGCTTGAGGACCCTCCCTTTGACCATGTGCACTGGCAGCTGAACGTTGTCTGGGACGCAGAGGGAAACTGGACAAATTTCAACGGCTGGCTCAAGAATTCATACAAACCCGGCTTGAGGAGGCTAGCCACGTATTGGGTGAATGAGATGCATGGAGGGAAGGTACTAGGAGTCGTCCCGTTTCTGCCCACCATGTACAGTGTTCTTACAGGAAAGAAGAGTAGACTCAGGTGCGGTTCCGGGATAGATACGTTTGCCATTCATCTTGATGGGAGCATTGGAGTGTGTCCAATATCTCCAGACTGGGAATTCTCGATTGTAGGACACATAGGGAACACGAAACCCGAGGATCTTCGGAACGTCATGCAGGTAAACGAGCCATGTCCTTCGTGCGACATCTTCGACATCTGTGGGGGGAGATGCCTCTTCGCTAACAGACAGCGGCTCTGGGGAGAGGAGGGTTTCAGCAAGGTCTGTGGCACGATCAGACATCTTGTAGATGTCCTCCGTCAATCAGAAAACGAAATCCAACAACTCATAGACGCAGGAGTAATCGAGCTCACTGATTTTCAATATCCTGAGTACAACAACGGATGCGAAATCATACCATAACGGGTAGGTTGTGCATTTCTATCTAGTAATCGTCTTCTACGATGACATCTTCTTCCTCGAAATCCTTTTCCATCACTACGATCTCTTCACCAGCTCGCTCATGACGGCTTTTCTCCTCGTATCCTAGTTTCTTGTAGAAATCGATCTGCTGGTCAATCGCACCGTACACTTCCAACTCGATGGATTTCGCATTGCTCCTACTCAGTAGGTTCTCGGCATAGTCCATCAGGGCAGTACCGATACGTCTACCCCTGAACCGCTCTAGGACAGCGACTCTGCTAATCACGCCGAGTTTGCCTCGGAGTTCTACCCGCATTGTGCCAGCAACGGCGTCGCCTACCAGAGCCAGGTAGATATTGCCCATCTGAATGTGTCTTGCTATCTTATCCATCCCTTCTTGAAGTGCAGCCGGCGGGCGAGACAGCTGTTTCAAGATGGGTTTGTAGGCCTCTTGAATAATGTCCCTAACAATGTCAACCTCGTTCATATTGGCACGACGTATGCGAACTTCTGCATAGTTGTAAATTGGATGCACCACCTGAAAGGCCGCTAACTCATCTACATGCATTACAATGACATAAACTATTTGGAACTGACGTACAGAAGGATATTGTAGTGGTTTGGATGTCAAGAATCAAAGTGAGGAAGGCAACTGATGAAGATGGCGACTGGATCGACTGGCTCATAAGAGAACAATGGGGGTCTGATTTCGTGGCTTCGAGAGGGAAAAGACATGTGCCATGCAGGTTGCCGGCGCTTCTTGCCCTCATAGACGGAAAACGAGGGGGGCTGCTCACGTTCCGTATTGCCGACCAAGAATGTGAGATTGTAACCCTGAACAGCCTGCAGGAGAGGCAGGGAATCGGCAACGCCCTTGTTTCAAAGATGATTGAAATGGCCAAAATA
The DNA here is from genome assembly GCA_004524435.1 of Candidatus Thorarchaeota archaeon. GTDB lineage: Archaea > Asgardarchaeota > Thorarchaeia > Thorarchaeales > Thorarchaeaceae > TEKIR-12S. The sequence goes on from SDNO01000017.1 coordinate 21,233, forward strand.
GCGCATTGCACTCGTATATGGTTAGTCACCACGAATGATAATACAGATGCAATGCGATTCTACCAGAAGATGGGCTTCCGCTTTTCAGCAATACATCGAAATGCCGTGGATGAGGCGCGGAAGTTGAAGCCATCAATTCCAGAGTACAGCAACTCAGGGATTCGGATAACTGACGAGGTAGAGATGGAGTATCAGATGTAGTTCCAGAATCACCTACCGACACAGACAAAGGTTAGAATGGTCACGCTTAGGTTAATATGGGCATACGACTTGATAAGAGAGGAGAATTCACTATGAGTGAAGATGAAACAAACCAGGATGAAACGACAGAGTCGCAGAAGCTTTCAAGCAAAGACAAACAAGAAATCCAAGAAGGGCTCTGCGTTAACTGCGCTGTTGTGATGTTCATAATCATGATTATGGCTCTCACAGCACTGGTTTTGTAGCACGGGCGTGACAACGAATTGACCTTTCTCATTGATCCACCCCTACTCATCTCATTTGGTGTCATCTCATATGCCATCGGGGCCAAGTTGACGGACCGAACGCAGCTGCCGGTGGGCAGTATACTAGCCATATTCAGCACGGTTACTATCATATTCACCAGCAGTTCTCTTTACCTCAACCTTTGGTACATGGATTGGTTTTGGACTCCATTCTATCCACTCGTGGACTCCGGTCGCGACCTCATGATTAACTCGGGCCTATTCTCTTTCGAATCTGTAGACACGCAGGGGCTCATCGACTTCCTCGCGCTGATGCAGATAGCGCTCTATCCTCTCTGGGTATTCCTTGGCACTCGTGTCTTTGCCAGATATAGTCGTGACTCTTAGTACCGCATAACAAGACGCCGCTCTCTACAGCTCACGGGATTTAAGAGCATTAGCTGGCAATACTAGTAGATGTTGAAACCGCTAGAGTTACACGAGCGGAAAGCGGGGTTTCCACACCGGGAGAATCAGGTAGAATGTCAAAGACGGTTCTAGTAGTTGATGACGACGATGATCTTTTCTTCTTGGTAGAGAAGTATCTGAAGAAGACAGGTGAGAGAGTCGAACTGGTTTCCGCATCCACCGGACAGAAGGCACTACAGCTGATCGAAACTGCCAAGATCGATTCCTCACATATCTGACAGTCACAGAAGATAGCGTCGATCTTGGCAGTTTCGATCAGCTGTAGTGCCTTCTGTCCGGTGG
>SDNO01000202.1 GCA_004524435.1 Candidatus Thorarchaeota archaeon
CCTGCTCTTTCTGAGCCGCATAGAATCGCCCCCATGCACTCTCACGAAGGACGAGCCCCAATACCAGTTTTCCCTTCGGATGTAGGACCCGGTGTATTTCTTCAAGTACGTCTGCGGGCGAATCCAGAAAGCAGATTGTGACTATGAGAAACACCGTACCGAACGACTCATCGACAAATGGCAGATCCTCGCCGCGCCCACGATGTGACTGAACACCTCGTTTCTCTGCCATCTGGAGCAACTCCGCCGAAGGATCGATACCGTTCTCTATACCAAGTGCCTGAGCGAAACGTCCACTACCCACTCCTACCTCCAACCATGGCTTGGGTAACTGATGCAGGATGCTTCTGAACGCCTTAACCTCAATGGCAAAGACCAAGCTCCCCTCATTGTCGAACCAGGTGTCGTACCGCTCTGCAAGCCTATCAAATGGCGACGAATTCTCTGGACCCATTCCACCTTCCCTCTACTGGCGTGTGTGATTCATGAGGATGATTAGCTGCAGTGTTCCTGAGTCGCGGCTCACAGAAAAATGCTATGGCAACGTCAAACACTATCGGCATCTCAAAGTTCGAGAACAATCGGTAACTTCCTAGCGTCTTTGACTGCATTGGCTGCCTCTTTGGGAGTGGGAGGTATGCCATCGAAGCCCGACCGATCGATGAACGCACTGGTTATCTCTATCAGTTCCTCCCCATCCTTTAGACTGGCAATCTTCTCAACGCAATCGACACCGGCATCATGGTAGAGCCTGCCGCGGATGGACCTGACTCCACCGAGTCGCGCGAGATCTGATAGTTTTGCATGTTCGAGAATCTCTTTCAGCTCAATCCCTGTCTTCTTAGAGAGACTCTGTCTCTTGCTCCTCGTGTTCCCTGATTCTAGCATGTCATCAACGGTGACAATGCCAATCTGGGCCAGCTTCTTCATCGAATCCATGTTTACCCCTCTGAACTTCTCCAGCTTGAATGGCCTCCTCTTCTTTCGAATCTTCTTGCCTCTGATCTGCCCAGCATATCTGACCAGGTCATCATTGCCAACGAATTTGAGGTAGTACTGGAGCCCCCACATCACCTTGCTGACGCCTTTGCTGGCCAGAATCGACTCGACATACTGGTCCAAGTCCTTTCTGCCAGCTTCCTTGGTGGTGAGTCCTTCTTTTTAGTAGAAATGACTCGAACCTACGGGCTTGTTCGAGGCATGAGTTGATAGCATTCTCGGATTTGCGTTGCGTTTTCATGAAGGAAACAAAACCTTCCTCATCCACAGTGCAACACCCTGAGTCTTTTCGCCTGCTTCTGTTATAAACGCGGCCGAAATGCATTGAGAACAGTTATTGGATGGGCACACACTATGTCAGGCTTCTGTTGTTTCTCATAGGAAGGCGAACCCCAAATCACTCTCGAACAGAGAGCTTTGAGCAGAATAAGCATACGTAGACCCTTTCCTTACATCCGCCTCGTGAATACTGCATTTCTCTGATTGTTTCTAAATAGATTAGTAGATTATCTCTCAATATGAGTATTTTATAACTGAGCTTGTGAAAGATATTACTGCTTCTCTGGAGGAGATGTTAGTGAGAAAGAGCTGTTCGCGTATCGAAATCATACTAGTTGCTATGCTACTGGCTTCTCTAATGATGCCAGCACTATTCACCTACTATCGGTCAGATGTCACTACACCACAAGACACCAAGGTACAGGACATACAGGGAGAGGGACAGGTCCATCCCTCGTACACGTCACACGATCCCATTTTGATTGAGTCAAATGATGACTTCGCCGACCAAGGCTTTCCAGGTGAAGGCACTTCCGAGTCACCCTACATGATACAAGGGTATGAAATTGTGAGCCAAGACACATGCATTTCCATCAAGAATACGGATGTGTACTTTGTCATACAGAACTGCCGAATCACGGGTGGTGAATCATGGGGTTATGCAGGCATTGCCTTGGATAATGTGATTCACGGTCTGATTCGAAACAATACTATCAGCTTCGAGTTCATGAATGTCCATTTCCAAGAGTCAGTGGACAACACCCTGAGAAACAACACCATAGAAGATGGTTACTATGGTGCATATATCACATACTCCTCAGACAATACCTTGAGCAACAACACCATCACAAGGACCGACGACGGTCTGAACATACATGTATCTCACAACAATCTCATCGCGAACAATACCCTTGCAGAGAATACAGACGGCGTGGATATGTACTCCTCTGAGAACAACACATTCTTGTCAAATAGGTTCGATAATAATGGCCTTGCAATCACAGGCTTTTCACTCGGAGCATGGAAACAGAACATAACCTCAAACAACGTCGTCAATGGGAAGCCCTTGGGGTATTTCTGGAACCTGACCAGCGGAATCATTGATGGTGCAGAGTACGGACAGATAATCCTTGCCAATTGCACAGGTGTGACGGTTGAGAACGGGACCTTTGTGAATGTGTCTGTGGGGATCGAGCTGGGCTATTCATCTAACTGTAGGTTGGCAAACAACACTGCTTCCGCAAACTCGCAGCGCGGAGCCTTTCTTGTCTTCTCTTCCTTTAACACTCTAGAGAACAACACCTTTGAGGACAATGCAGATGATGGCGTTCACTTGGACCTGTCAACTAACAATATCCTTGACAATAACACAGTATCCGATAATCCCAGATATGGATACCGCCTCCACAGGTCCGAGGAGAACACAATTTCAGAGACCGTGTTCCGAAACAACGGCGTCTTCTTATCGGGACACGAAGAAGAACACTGGTTGCACAACATAACCTCCGACAACGTAGTCAATGGGAAGCCTATCGGATACTTCTGGAATCTGACTGGTGGAGTCATTGACGGGACTGTTTATGGCCAAGTGATTCTGGCAAACTGTAGTGATCTTCGATTGGAGGAGGGCACGTTTGCCAACGCATCAGTTGGAGTCGAGCTTGGCGTTTCATCAGGATGCACTGTGGCGGGGGTCAATGTGCTCGGCGGCCATAGAGGAGTATACCTAGGTTACTCTACAGATTGTACAATAGCAAACAGCACAGTATCAGAGAACTCAGATGGCGGAATCCACCTATACTACTCCTCAGGTAGCACGATGAGGAACAATACGCTTTCTGCAAACTACAGGGGAACAGTTCTCGAGCACGGCTCTGGGACTATGCTGGCTAACAGCACATTCACCTGGAACGGCGTGGGTGTGTATCTGCTTTCGGGTTCTGATAACACAATTTTCAACAATACCATATCCGGAAGTGTGGATCACGGGCTGTGGTGCTGGCCTTGGGCCGAATCTACCCTCATATATCTCAATCTCTTCAAAGACAATGGTGGGTTGAATGGATATGATGAGGGTGTGGACAATGATTGGAACACAACCGGGGTTGGCAACACCTGGGACGACTATGGTGGCATTGGAGTCTACGAAGTCCCGGGATCTGCCAATTCCGTCGATTACTATCCCTTCATCTACCCTCCCGACGTAGCCGCTCCAGAGATTGACCATCCAGCAGACGTGGAATATCCTGTTGGAGCGACGCACCGTTTTGTCATCTGGGATCCTAGTGACGACTACCCATCACACTATGTAGTCTATCGAAATGGTTCAGAGGTAGAGTCTGACAGCTGGGATGGCGCTGAGATACACGTGAATATCACTGGCCTTGCGGTAGGTACCTACAACTACACCATCGTTGTGTATGATATCGTCGGACGATGGGTGCGAGACACGGTCATGGTCAATGTATTCGAAACGGATCCACCTCTCATCGACCATCCTCTGGACGTGATTTATGAGATAGGTAGCAGCGGATATAGCATCATGTGGTCGCCTTCCGATCCTTATCCATCTCACTACACCATCGTCCAGAACGGGACAGAACTCGTTTCTGGCAGCTGGAATGGAAGCTCGATTACTGTAGACGTGAGTGGCCTAGAGCTCGGGACGTACAACTACACGATTGCGGTCTTTGACACATCTGGTAATTCAGTCACCGACACAGTCTTTGTGACTGTGATTCCAGAGATTACAACGACGACAACCACAACAACCACAACGACCACAACAACCACAACGACGACCACAACCGCCCCTCCCATTGACGTAGAGCTACTGATGGTCATCGTAGCCATTGGAGCTGTTCTCGTTGTTATTCTGATCATTGTGGCACTGAGAAGAAGATAGTGGTTGGATACTAGACCTATGTCATGAGTGCTGGAGGAGAATGCATTACCAGCTCCTCACTCATGGTGGGTCTTGAGTGTGTTCCATGGAGCCGCGGATCAGATGCTCCGCTTCTCTGTCTGACAGAGTCACAGGAGTGTCATCCGCTTTCCTCTCAACGTCAACAGACTGCGGAAAGAACTGAAGTGTCAGCTTCTCGGCCTCTAGTGCGCTCTCTATCGCGAAACTCAATAGACCTCTCTTTCTTCTCCTGTCCAATTCCTCAGCCATGTCGGAGATAGCCTCCTCGACAAGCGAGTCTGTTTCAGCAAATATCTGGATTCTTTGCTGCCTTCTAGCTATCCAACACTCAAAGCAGCAACGAGCATTTAGACCCTACTCATACGAAAGACCTGTTTCCCTAAGTATCTCTCTCGAGGACTTGCCAACAAGCAGTTCAAACTCCCCTGATTCTGCTTTCCACTTGCCAGCCGTTTCATCGTAAAATGCTAGGTCTTCGGCTTTGATTGTGATTCTCACCTCAGTACTTTCGCCTGGCTGCAGCCATACCTTCTCGAAACCAACCAGTTGTTTGGGAGGGCGGTCGACTGATGCATCCAAGTCTCTTGCATAGACCTGCACAACCTCGGCGCCCGTGCGCGCTCCGCTGTTCGTCACCTCAAGACTCGCTACGACGGTGTCCTCCGGCTTGCTGACTGAAGCTCGATCTAGTGAGATGCTCCCGAACTCAAACTGGGTATAAGACAAACCAAAGCCAAATGGGAATAACGGTTCAATCCCCTTCTTGTCAAACCATCGGTATCCGACATAGATCCCCTCATCGTAGTAGACTCTCTTCTCTTTGTCGCCAGGATATGTCCTTCGACTGCCGGTGCTATGAGCTGGAGAGTCCGGTAGTTTCCTGGGGAAGGTCAGAGGGAGCCTTCCAGATGGAGTCACATCTCCAAGGAGCACGTTGGTGATTGCATGACCTGCCTCCATCCCTCCGTACCAGCACATGAGAACCGCTTCCACATCATTGATCCATTCGTCCATGGCTATTGGGCTCCCGGCGATGAGACAGACCACAGTATGGAGATGTTCGCCAGCTACCTCCTTGATCTCTCGCACCTGTCCGTGGTCGAGATGCAGGGACTCTCTGTCCATCGATTCAGAATCTCCTCCTCGTCCGTGATTCAGTCCTGCAAAGATGATGGCCACATCGGCTGGCTTGTTTCCACGAACTAGGTCGACTTTGCCCCGGCACCTCTCCTTCATCCCCTGCAATGGGGTCACTTCGTATGGAGGACTCACCGCAGAGGAACCACCGTAGAGCAACCTGCCGAATTTCTTCTTCAGATTGTCTCCAGATAGACTAATCGAGTTCAGTCTGTCCATATCAAGCGGGAGGAGATTGCCTTCGTTCTTCAGGAGCACCATGCCCTCTTCGGCAGCACGACGTACTAGTTCTTGGTGTTCAGGTGTATTCCGTGAACCCTGAGGCAATGAGTCTGGCTCATCGAATAGACCTGTCTGAAACATGACCCTGAGGTTCCTCCGAACCCGGTCATCCAGTGTGTCATCGGTGACACTTCCTTCATCGAGGGCCTCTTGAAGGGGTTTCGCCTTGTACCTCGCCGGCCACGGCATCTCGAGAGTCAGACCGGCATTGAGGCATCGTGCAGTTGACTCTGCATTCCGTGATGCGAACCAGTCAGTCATGACCATGCCCTCAAATCCCCACCTGTCAAACAAGGTCTCTCGTAGGAGGTATTCATTCTCGCACCCGTACACACCATTGACCATATTGTAGCAGGTCATGAGTGTCCA
>SDNO01000142.1 GCA_004524435.1 Candidatus Thorarchaeota archaeon
AGCAGTGTCCTCTAGCAGGATCAACTAGAGTTGATCTCGTACTTCCTGGCAAGGAAGTTAGTACAGGTTTGACGCACACTTGAATATAATGAAGTACAGGTTGACGTGGTCAGCAGGGAATGTTCTTACCCTTATTCCTGCACCCTGTCGAGCCTATCTTAGACCTGAGGGGATTCCAGCACGTTTGTACCGGTCTATCTCACGTCCGCATCTTGTATTCGCATCTGGAACTCGAGGTCGTCATCGCTTGGCTATCGCCGACGGCATCTGACCTGATATACCGATGGATGCGAAGTAATCGTACCGCGGTTGTTGTGAATAAAAACCTTTCCAAGTAGCTCATAAACGCCCAATTCGCCATTTGGGCTAATGGGGGTTGAGAGCAGGTAGGACATCGTGTGTCCCCCCGGAACGGTTCCACCGCAGCAAGTATTCGTATGGTCTCTACCCTAATGAAGGCTTGCATGGGTGAACTCACAGGGAGGGGCAAGAACCGCCCGAGTGACAAGGTTCATAATCGCTCGGGAAGCCCGAAGAGTAGCAACAGTCTTGGTGTTTCCACTGAGACGCTGCGAGAATGGAGCATTGTGCAATGACTGATTTTCATGATTATCTGGAGTCCCTGATACTGGGCAACCACCACGAACTGGCCAAGCTGCGAGCTGACGAGAGGGAGTCGTTTGTCTTCCCAACAGCCAAGCCCCAATGGGCCCCATCGCGACACTATGAAATCGCTCATCTCAAGATAGACTGGGAGATGGACATCGAGCAGGAACGAGTTGATGCGATCTCTACCCTTCGAATACGGTCGAGAGACCCAGCCCTTATGAGACTGCGACTACATGCTGCAGAGCTGGATATCCAGTCAGTACAAGACTCAGAGGGACAGGAACTTGAGTGGGAGATGAGGCCTGATGAACAGGAGATGCTTGTCTATCTCGACAGCAGTCTTTCCGAGGGTGAGGAAGAGGACATAACCTTCGTCTATGTCATCGATCATCCACGGGCGGGCCTCTACTTTACGAATCCATGTCCAGAGTTCCCAGACATTGAGAGCAGCGCGTGGACACAGATGCAGGACGATATGGCTCGCTTCGTCGTACCGGTCTATGATAATCCCAGTCACAAGTTCCCTTTTGAGGGCATCATCACGGTGCCTGAGGGCTACTTCGCCATGAGCAATGGTACGCTCAAGAACAGACAGAAGAACGAGAATGGGACCGAGACGTTCCACTGGGTCCAGGAGTTACCGATTCCTGCCTATCTGATGACGGTGGCTACATCGGAGTATATTGCTTACAAAGAGGACCTTGATGGGCTTGAGGTCAGCTACTACGCCCACAAGAAGTGGGATAGGGAGACAGTCTATCGGTCCTTCGGAAAGACACCTGAGATGATCCGGTTCTTCGAGAATAGCCTTGGGGTGAAGTTCCCTTGGGCGAAATACGCTCAGGTCACTGCAGCCAACTTCGTAATCGGAGGAATGGAGAATACCAGTGCGACCACACAGACAGATGCAACGCTCCATGATGAGAGAGCGCACAGAGACTTCGACTCGGACGGGCTGGTCGCCCACGAACTCGCGCATATGTGGGGTGGAGACTTGGTCACCTGCAGAACGTGGTCCCATGGCTGGCTCAACGAGGGCTGGGGCACCCAGATGCAGAACGAGTGGAAACGTCACGACAAGGGATTTGATGAGTATCTCTACGAGCAGTATGGAAAACAGAAGTCCTACTTCGAGGAGGATGTGGAGAAGTATCGTCGGCCCATCGTGCAGAATGAGTGGGAACGGGGCTCCGATGTCTTCGATAGGCATCTCTATCCCGGGGCGGCTTGGCGATACTACATGCTGAAACACTTGGTTGGAGAAGAACAATGGTGGGAGATTCTCGGTGAGTGGTTGACCCGGTATGCCCATCAGTCAGTCTACACACACGACCTAGAGGCCCTCTTCACGGAGATGACCGGGGAGGACTACGGCTGGTTCTTTGAGCAGTGGTTGTACAGGGCAGGATTCCCAGAGTGTGAGATCAAATGCTCCTATGACGACGAACTGGGACACGCACTGGTCCGGGTAGAGCAGACTCAGGAACATGAGGACAACATGACGCCTGAGGTCTTCAGGTTCCCTCTGACCGTAGAGTTCGTCAGCGGTGACGGAGAACGTACTCGCTATGTTGTCCAAGTTGACAAGCGGGTGAACAGCTTCTACTATCCAGTATCGGTACGGCCCAGACAGATCATAGTAGATCCGGACTATGCGGTGCTCATGGACTGGAAGATTGAGAAGCCCGAACAGATGTGGATTGAACAGTTACACCACGGCGTCAATGTGATGCAACGAATCAAGGCCGCGGAGGCTCTTGGCAAGAAGAACACACCAAAGGCAGTGGAGGCCTTGGGAAAGGCGTTGGTGGAGGAGGAGTTCTGGGGTGTTCAGTCAGAGATCGCAAAGGTGCTCGGCTCACTAAAGACAGGATCAGCACTGGATCAGCTTCTCAAAGGAACGGCCATTGTGAACAGCAAGGCAAGAACGGCAGTAGCACGTGCCCTCGGCGAGTTCTACCAGAATGATCGGGCACTAGCAGCACTGGAAGAGCTGCTAACAGACGAAGAGAGCTATTTCGTACCATCATCTGCTGCAGCCTCCATTGGCAAGCTTCAGCATGAGAGGTCATTTGATATTCTCCGAAACGGGGTTGATAACGTGGAGGAGAGCTGGCATGAGATTGTCAGACAGGGCTATCTCAACGGACTCATCGAGACTGAGAAGAGTGAGGTCATCGATGTCCTCTACACGTACATGAGGCCAGGAGTGAATGACTATCTTAGACGTATTGTCCCCAAAGGACTGGCCCAACTCGGGAAACGGTATAAGAATGAACATCCAGAGGTCAAGGGCCATCTAGAGACCCTCCTTAGTGACAGGTCCTACCGCGTACAGATTGCCGCCATCTTGGCAACCAAGGAATACGAGAACGCTGCACTGATTCCCCTGTTGAGAAGACTGGCAGAGAGTTCGGCCGATTCGTCCGTTGTACGATACTCCAGAGAGGCAATACGGAAACTCTCGTCGAAGAAGAAGGACACAGAGATCGAGTCCGTCAAGAAGAGTATCGAAGAATTGGAGAAGGAGAACAGAGACCTCAGAGACAAGGTTGGTAAGATAGAGGCAATGCTAGAGGACAAGTCGAAGACAAGTGCAGAGTGAATCCTGACCAGAAGGTGATGGAAGGGCGGGGGTGTGCCCCGCCATCCTCGGGACCTGGAGTAATCATCCAAGTTCCCCTGCAGTCATCCGTTCTCTTCCATCTTGGAGGCCGAAATATGGATGACCATCGACCAAGGTGACGTACCTGTAGTGTGAGTAGTCATTGGCGTGCTCCAACTTCGGCATGGATATTATATGACAAGGGGATATAAAGGCGGAATGAACGATTGAGATAGACGAATCATACATAGTAAACATCTTCGCCCTTCTCCGGACATGGCCCTCCATGGGGGCTGAATTCATCACCACAGCACCCATTAGGATAGATGAATCATCCATCTACAATATAGACCAAGGATATCTAGTCTAGGATAGGAATGCATCATGCAGAGCTGGCTTGCCTCCCTGATTCGATTGGACCTACTACTAGAGTCAGTTGCTGGTCTGATAGCCCTCGCAATCAGTCACTATGCGAACAAGGCGTATCAGCTCACGGAACAGAAACGCCTCTCGGATCTCTCATCTGGGTTCATTGTCCTCTCTGCCGCGATGTTTGGTCGGGTGATTGGGACAATCTATTTCTTCATCCTTAGTGGAGATGGGTCGGGCAACGCGAACTTGATGATGGCAGTGGTCACGATAGCCTATGGTGCCATGAAGATCATGGCATATGTCCTATTTGCCATCTCTACACGCCCAACAAAGTCACCAACTCTGGAGGGCGGCATGGTGCTGCTGGCACTCCCGGTTCTTGTTGACCCCAATCTCGACTTAGTCGCGATTCTCGTGTTGATTGTGGTAGTCATACAGGCTCTGATGAACTATATGTCAACGAGGAGCAAGTATGCGGCATATGTGCTCGCCGGATTCACGCTTCTCCTTCTCAGTCATGTGGTTGCAATTCCCGCTCAGACACAGCTCGGGGGATACGCCCTGAGTCAAGTCGTCCAGTTTCTAGGCTTCATCTTCTTCTTGGTCATGCTAGTCAAGGCAGGAAAGGAATGATGAGTCCGAGGCGGTCGTATCGCTCCAAGGTGCGTATCCTAGTTGATATGATGCGCACGATCAAGGGGGAGGGAGAGCACGGAGCAGGCCCCACAAAGATTCTCTATGGTGCGAATCTCTCCTATGACAGACTGACACAGTATCTGGAAGAGTTGGTCGAAAAAGAGCTGATCTCCGAGACCGAAGTGGACGCTGAGTCAAGAGTCTACCATCTGACAACCAAGGGAAATGACTTCCTCCAGGAGTTCACCAAGGTGGAGAGGTTCTCCGAGGCCTTTGGAATCGAGATATGATGTAGACAAGGTTTTAAGAGCCAGCCAGAGGAATCACAGACAGTTGTGGGCCGGTAGATTAGCCCGGTAGATCGCTTGGTTCGCATCCAAGAGGCCGCGAGTTCAAATCTCGCCCGGTCCACCACCTCGTATTCTATGAATCATCCGTTGCCACCGCAATCTGCCTCCGGAGGAAAGACTAAATCAGCTCGGGTATTTTCAGCAGTATGGTTGAAGTATTGCGTAAAGAAGTCGACTATGACTTCGATGAGGCTGTGAAGAGAGTAGAGCAGATCTGCTCAAAGAGAGGATTCAGTGTCCTAGCTACCAAGCATCTTGATCAGATCTTCAAGAAGTCATTGAATGTGGATAAGTATCCCCGATATACCATGGTGCTGGCCTGCAATCCCGCACTCGCGAAGATGGCACTGGATGTGTCGAAGGATGCCGGCACACTGTTCCCCTGTAGCTTTGTGGTCTATGAAGACCAAGGTAAGACGATAGTGGCTCATACCTCAATCATGCGTGTCTCTGCCGAGACAGGACTAGCACCTGAGGATGAGATGGAACCAGTTATCAAAGAGACTGGCAAGCATATCCACAAAGTCTGGGACGACATCTAGAACCTCATCATCTAAGTGAGTGGAGATGCCGGTCACGTGCAGGACGATTTGAGGCGCCAGTGGGAAGAGAATGCAGAGTTCTTTGCATCTCTGATTGGGAACCGAGGGACTCCCCACCATCGAAAGATACTGAATCCTTGTGTAGACAGGCTCTTGGGAGAACTCTCCGGAAAGAGGCTTCTTGACGCCGGCTGTGGAGAGGGATATCTCTCTAGATACTTTGCAGAGCGGGGTGCAAGAGTCACAGGAGTGGATTTCTCTGAAAGACTCATACGAAATGCAGAGAAGCTCACATCGGACGTATCTGTAGATTATCGAGTTGGTGATATATGCGAGCTTTCTGCCCTCCATGAGCAATCCTTTGATGCTGTTCTCTGTAATCTTGTCATTCTGAATGTGCCCTGTGCACAGGATGCAATCAGTGAGTTCTATCGCGTACTGGACCGTGGAGGCATACTGGTGATGTCAATCGTGCATCCTGCATTCGACTTCTATGGACCTGGTGAGTGGGAGATGGGGGAGAGGAACGAAGATACAGGCCGAAGAGAGGGACTATGCTTCAAGATGGACAACTACTTCGAGGAACAGACCTATGAGCGCTACTGGCGTTCCCGCGAGGGAGAGAGATTCCCGGAACCGATCACATTCTTTCATCGGACCATCTCTTCGTATTTTGACTTCCTGACTACAGCTGGATTCGAGGTCACGAAGCTCGAAGAGCCAGTCCCCGTAGACAAGGATCCGTTCTTTGACCGTGAGCGAAGAATTCCATTCTTCATGGTGTTCAAGGCTGTGAAGTCTGAAGAGTGAGGCTAAGGGACTACGACCACTGAGAGAGGACGAAAATGAACGAGGAAATGAAACCATAT
>SDNO01000018.1 GCA_004524435.1 Candidatus Thorarchaeota archaeon
AGAGGATTCCCACTCCCTTAGCCATGTCGATCCAATCGAAGCGTCTGTGCGGCACGAAGGCTCCATTACTCACTGTTCCTCACTCATCTTCAAAGGGGAGGCTTTGGCAAACTTTTTAACACTGACTTTAGGGGATTTCGTACAGCTTCAGTACATCCGATTCAAAATCCGATTGTATATGAAGTATGTACAACTGCGTCCGTTGTCTAGGGGCTATGATGGATCCCTGCCACGGATCCGGCAATTGCATTCACTCCGAATGCAATCGGGAGCCGGGAACTGCGTTCAGTTTCGAACGTGGTCGGGAATTCGAGTCCCGGCGGACGCACCATTCTTCATTCCGTTTCTACTACTGCCCCTGTCAACCTTTTTTCCGAACCATGTCAGAAATCAGACAATGATAGGATCATGGCATCTTCTGAACAGCATTGGAGATGCCTGAGAGCGTGCGCTCAATGTCATCTTCAGTGTGCGCAAAGGAGAGGGCACCAAGCCCATGGTAGCCGAACACCCCCTCTTGCATCAAGAGGGCCTGCAGGGTGTCCTGCTTGGTATGGTCGAAGAGTCGCCCCAGCTCTCCCGGGGTAGTGATTCTGTCTGATGGCCGATGAGTCAGACAGCTGATGAAGTTGATTGAGCCATACCCGGTTCCAAGGAGGGGGGCGTTTCGCTCCTCGAGCATTTCATTCAGCCGCCTCCTGAAGTCATCACCCATCCTGTTCAGGCGGGCATAATCATCCACCTTGGTTCTCAGTTGTTCCAGAACAGCCATTCCAGCCACCATGGTAAGAGGATGACTTGAGAAGGTGCCTCCGCCCACCCAGCGACCGCCCTCAGCACCGGGATTGGCAAGAGCCATGATGTCTTCACGACCTCCATACACTCCAAGAGGCATACCACCCGCAGCTGCCTTACCAAGCGTCAAGAGATCAGGGGTAACACCGAAGATTCCATAACCCGTTGTCCCATATCTTAAGCGAAATCCTGTCACAATTTCGTCGAAGATGAGCAGGATATCCCGGGACTCGGTCTCCTCACGGAGATATGAGAGAAAGTCGTCCTCCGGAGGCAATCCACCTCCAGCTCCAACCACCGGCTCAACGATAATTGCCGCAAGATCATTGCCATGGTTCTTCAACATATCATCAAGGCTCTCGCGGCTGTTGAAATCGAAAGAAACACCGTTGTAGAAGGAATCATCGGAATAGGGGTATTTGAGGTGGAATGCCAGTGCATCATTGCCACCATGCCAGCCGCTCAATGCCTTGCCAACAAGTGGTCGACCCGTAAATAGGCGGGCCAAGCGCACGGCATACATGGTGGACTCGCTTCCTGTCGCTGTGAATCGCATCTTCTTCAGAATCGGTACCGCCTTCTGTATCGCCTCACCATACTTCACTTGCGGTTCCGTTGGCGCACCGAAATGGTGTCCGGTGTCCAGTCGATTGTGAATCGCCTCTGCAACATGAGGGTTGTTGTGACCGAGTATCATGGAATAGTGCGTCATCCACCAGTCGATGTACTCGTTACCATCAATATCCCATATGTGTCCATCCTTCCCACGTTCAATGTAGGGTGGGTATGAGCCGTTGGTCGGCATCCCAAACGTACGAATGTTATGACTCACTCCGCTCGGGAATACCTTAGTTGCTCGTTCATAGAGGTCTCTTGACGTTCCGGTTCTCGAATGATAGTCCTCAAGCATCTGCAGTCACCCCAGCTCCGAGTCTTTGTAGACCCTTGACGTGTTCCGCGGTACTGTTATGTCTTTCATGGTCTTCAAACCCGGTGAGGAACTGACAACCATGGGGATGAGATTGAGGATCATTCCTACTGTACCGAAGTCGCCCTGAACCCCGCCCTCAATGCGCTGATGGATGCGGGGATGCCCGTCGATCAACACTTCGTCATATTCGGGTTCCGCCTCTGCAAATGCGAGAAAGTCGAGCTGTACAAGCAAGTCGTCGTCGCGGCGACCCACGGCAGTACTCTTCAGACCCAGCACATCTCCCTTCTCTATCTTCGTGAAAGGATTAGTAACAGTCTCTCCCGCGAGAACAGCCTCGGGTGGCAGTTCCTCGACGGTATCCAACCCGAGATTGAGGGCGGCATCGATCATACGGATTGATTCCACCAAGCCCACATGACCAGTGATGATGCCCTCGTCAATCTTCTCTCTAAACTCCTCTTCGGTCATGCCAGTACCTATCTTCTTCTGGAATGAGGGCCGTCTCCGGCTGGAATTCATGTGCCGAGTCACATGGATCTTGTCAACTCTCTGGCAAGGTGCTGTCAATACAATCGGCAGTAGGTCCATCAGATAGCCAGGATTGATTCCTGTGCCCAAGACTGTCTTCCCTGCCTCTCTTGCAGCCTCATCAATCTTGAAGGACAGTTCTGGGTATAGAGTGTAGGGATAGGATAGTTCCTCACAGATCGAGAGCACGTCCATGTCTCTGGCAAGGCAAGCCTCTATGAGGGGGGCAACCGACACTAGAGAAGATGATGTGGCAACAATGGCAACATCAGCTGGCGAATCCTGAAGTCTGTTTAGGGCTTCTTGAAGGTCGCCTTCAATCTTCAGGTTCGTCTTGACATCCTCAGTGAACTGATCTTCTAATTCTGCACCTGCGAGGTTAGGTGCAGCATCAACAAGTCCAACCAGACGGAGATTCTCTCGCAGTAAAATCGAAAGCGCAATGTGTCGACCTAACGACCCGAACCCAACCTGTAAGACTTCAAAAGGCTCTGGCATAACCCTCACGTATTCATCCCTGCATATATGGCATTCTGTGGAGGGAGGGACAGGGAAGACCCAAGGGGCTGAACCAGGTCATTCGGGGATGCAGGCAATCTAGACGAACTGCCCTTGAATCGGGACTTCACCAAAAGCGGTAATAGTGTTGGCACCGTAAATGTTAGCGGCGTCCGAGATGGACAATTCGAGATTTCCTCCACCGAGAATCGACCCTTTGGAGAAGGCCATAAGAAAGAGCTGCACAGTGAATGCGGGGATTGATGATGTCTGGGAAGCATGGACCACTCAGGAGGGCGTCCAGACCTTCTTTGCGCCCGAGGCGGGTGTCGATTTCAGAATCGGTGGAAGCTACGAGATGTACTTCAGTCCGGAGAGACCTCGTGGTTCCCGAGGGGGCGAAGGTAATCGAGTTCTCAGTTATCTCCCGAAGACGATGGTTTCATTCGAATGGAATGGACCACCGTCGATTCCCAGTGTGAGAGATGAGAAGACGTGGGTTGTTGTCCAGCTGGAACCCCTCGGGAGAGGGATGACTGTGGTGAAGATGACCCACTGCGGCTGGGGAGAAGGGAAGGCCTGGGAGGACCTATTCGAATACTTCACAAAGGCATGGGACATTGTATTAGCGCGACTTCAGAGTAGATTCTCCAAAGGGCCCATTGACTGGGATGCAATCTAGACCGCGAGACTACTCGTTCACATAGGTTCTGACATCCATCAATGGTTCAGAGAGACTGCAAGGGCTTCTGATTCCTTCTCTTGCGTCTGTAGACGACAGCCACAGCACTGACAATGACGATGATACCAACGAGAATCTCTGCCGTAGGGTCATAGAGAAGTAGATCGAAGTAGAACTTCTTCGGATATCGGTCGACCCCGGCAGCAGGAATCTCGTAGACACCAGACCCCTCATAGTCATGCCATGCATTTCCCTGGTCAATGCCGTTATCCCACTGATTCAGTGTCCCATTCCAGTCTCTAGCATTCCCATCTTCATTCCATCCAAACGCATTGCCATAGATTGTGTTGTTGGCGGAATAGGCTGTGAGCCGAACTCCATACGCAGAATTATCCATCAGTGAGTTGTTGATGATAGAGCAGAAGTCAGAGTCCTGAAGCCATACACCCTCACCATTCTGGTAAATCCCATTCTCACTGATAACAGAGTGGTCTGAGCCCCAGAGATGAATACCATCACCGTCATTCAGATAGATCTCTGACTCTGACACCTGAGTTTCAGGCGAATCGAGAAAGAAGAGACCATCCACCCCACAGTGTGAGATCTCAGAAGTAACGACATGGAGCCCTTGCGCCATGAACCCGAGGATCCCCCAGATTGATGCATTTGAGATCGTGCAGTCCATAATCTGACAGGACGAGCTGTTGATGACCTGAATGCTTACAGGAGCGGGCTCAAGATGCGCCCCTTGAATCGCAGTCCCTTGGCAGTTCATCATGACGACTTGGCCATACTGTAATGAAGAGAGGGCGACCTCGCCAAGATCCCGAAGAAAGGCCAGTGGGTACTGATTCACTGTATTGCCTTCGACAGACAGGTTCAACGTGGCAGGATTGTATACCTCGTCTTCTTGCAGCGAATCAAAGGTGATGTCCCACGGTGGGAAGAGAAGGCCGCTGTCGGTGAAGGCGTTGTCATGGATCGAGGTATTGTTGGACTTGAAGACCACAAGACCATAGACGCCACCACTGACCTGATTCTCATGGACCGTACATGAATCAGAGTACCGCAGATGGATGGGTATGTCAACAGCCTGAATCTGGTTTCCCGTTACAACACACTCGGAGGAACTGAAGACCAAGAGGCCAAACCCAGAGTCTTCTATGACATTGCTGGCAACTCGACACCGATATGAACTGAGAACATCAATCTCAGCGGGTCCCGACAGTGTGTTCTCCTCTATACTGCACTCGCTTGAGTTCTCAATCCGGACCGATGTGGAGTCTGTGATATCGAAGGAACACGTTCGGGCAGACGAGTGATTAGACCTGTCGAAGAACAGGCCCCCATTTGAGAATATGCATCCTTCTACTGCGATGTTCTGGGAAGTCTCTGCTTTGATTGCATAGGAGTGGCTCCATGATGATAAGGTGCAATCCGTAATCAGGATATTCAAGTGTGTGTTCACAATCTCGATGGCATGCCCAGCGGTGTGAGTGATTTCTAGACCCTCGATCGTGTAGGGGTCCTCAGGTGTCCCGCTTCCGGGCCATCCCTGAGAGACAAGATCGGCGTCTCCATCGATGAGTATTGGTTCATGTAGGAGTGCAGGCTTGTGGCTCTGATGTCTGTCTTGACTTGCTGGAACATCTGTGTGTAGATCTGTAGATGATCCCAAGAGAGTCGCTGCCAACAGAAACAATAGCACTAAGCCACATCTGGAAGTCCTCTTCATCGCTCCACCTCTCTGCGGGTTTTCTATGTTCAGTACCTGATTGATAGACTAATAAGCTATCACTTCACTAGGAAGACAACACCTTTTCATAGCCGAACATTTCTCATCATCTGGGTGGTTCAATGAGAAAGACTGCACGGAAGATTGCGTTTGTCGTCTTCTGGTACGGACTCTATCTGAACACTGTGTTGTATCTGCTAATCCCACAGATATACACACAGGTTGAGTATCGGCTTCTACTCTTGGCCATCATTGGGATCGGAACTTTGGACACAGCCATTCGCCCGCTATCAGAAAGAGGGAGTGCACGGGACAGGTACAGCCTCTTGATGTTCGTACTGTTTCTTCTCAATCCTTTTCTGTGGATTCTTGCCTACTACGAGAACCGTATCATTGTCTCAACATTTCTTCCGATACTTGACAGCATTCTCACAAGCTACGTGGCACTGGGAGGTTTCCTATTGGGGGGCATCATAACCATAGTTGGCCGATGGCAGCTGCGAACGTTTGGCAGCGGCACATTGGTGATAGAAGAGGAACATGAGCTAATCCACAGTGGCCTATATTCCAGAATCAGACATCCAATCTATCTAGGGGGCCTGATTGGTGCGTTTGCAATGGAGCTCACATTCCGTGCCTTGCTCATGCCTTTCCTCACCTTGGGACTGCACTTCATTGTTCTTCGCGGGCGAATGCAGAGGGAAGAAGAACTCATGGAAGAGGAGTTTGGAACGGAGTATGTCGCATATCGAGATTCGACTCACAGACTGATACCTGGTCTATACTAGAGGAGAGGAATCTGAGTCTTATGCAAGGTGCTTCATCGGCCTGACTAACCAGTGGCAACGCATCTTCTCTTTTCGGTTCTGCTCGTCTATTCCGATTTTTTCTCTCTGATGAGAGAGTAGAGTTCCTCGACGGTCTGAGGGGGAATCTTCTCTTCGTCATGTTTCTGTAGCGTCAGTGCATCTGAGGGACAGTTTGCAACACAGACTCCACAGCCGATACACCGATCAAGGTCAATCACCGCAGCATCTTCTTCAATGCGCAGAGCCTCCATCTGACAGAGATTGATACAAGTGCCGCATGCTGTACATAGATCTGAGTTGACCTCTGCGTAGTAGTTGGTGGAGAAGAACTTAACAGGTTTCCTCGACATCTTTGCGCCAAACAAAATCCCGCAACAGCAACCACAGCAGCTACAGAGAAACTCCAATGTTTGAGAGTTGCTCGGTTGAAGGACCAGACCGTCCCTCTCATTTAGTCTGATAGTTTCGAGTAGCTCCTCACGTGTCAACTCTCGGCCCCAACCCTTTTCGATGTACATCTGCGCCATCGAACCGAAGGCGATGCATGTTTCTCTTCGATCTGTAGCCTTGCATGGGTTGTCAACGAGATCCATAGCCTGACGGCAGACACAGTTGGCAACCATGAAAGGGCCCTCACTTGCAGCTACGAGTTCTGTGACGACATCGTATCTTGCTATGTCATGCTCAGGCGTGATACTCTTCTCAACGGGAATGACTCTCAGTTGTGGGAGCGGTGAATAGAATAGCTCCCGTCCAAACGCCTCAATATTGTAGTCTACAATGTCGGAGTATAGCTCCGGCGTCATCTTGTTCACTTGGAGCTCATAGATACCGACGACCCACTGAGCGTTAGCGTAGTGTTTGCAGTCCAGCTCCTTCTTGGAGAGTATCAGTCCCTTCTCTGCCATCTTGTCGAGAGTCTGTTCCAGATGGTCTTTGGACTTCACTAGTGACCTGACCCGCTCAAATATCTCCTCAAGAGTCTCTGAGGGAACCGGAGAGTACCTTAGATAGGTGGCGATTCGGGCCTCTTCGGGGGTGAAAAGCCTCTGCAGTATCCGTATCTCGACCCCGGACTCGGTCGCCGGAAACCCTACTGGCATGCCGTCAAGGTGCCTCTGCAGAGCACGGTAAGCATCACTCTCTTCAGTCATGATGACACAACTTGGCATCCACTGTTCGATACCTAGGATTTCAGTGTTGCTACCATCGCGCCTATGACGAAAGAACGAACTCAACGTCCTGGGAGATTGCACCGATTCTGTAACGAAGTTGTTTTCAAGGGGGTTGCCTTCTGATGTTACACTGATACGGAGAGGTAGCGAAAGACTATGAACCGGACACAGCTGGGCGCCCTAGCCGTGGCCACTGCGGCATCATTCCTCACACCCTTTATGTCATCGGCCATGAATATCGCTCTACCAACAATCGGAGCCCAATTCGCAGCAGACGCTGTCACGCTGAGCTGGGTGGCGACCTCCTACCTCCTTGCAGCGGCAATGTTCTTGGTGCCCTTTGGGCGGCTTGCTGACATCAAAGGGAGAAAACGGGTATTCATTGCAGGCATTGCTGTATATACGATAGCCTCTCTTCTCTGTGCACTCTCAAACACGATTGAGTTTCTCATAGCTATGAGAGTGCTCCAAGGCATCGGGGGGAGTATGATTTTTGGCACCGGCGTGGCTATACTTGTATCCGTTTTCCCCCCCAATGAGAAGGGAAAGGTTCTTGGTCTCAATGTTGCAGCAGTCTACATCGGGCTCAGCCTTGGCCCCACAATAGGAGGGGTGATGACTAAGAATCTCGGATGGAGGAGCATCTTCCTCGCCAATATTCCTGTGGGTCTTGTGGCCCTCATCCTTGCGGTGACAATGTTGGACCGAGAGTGGGCTGATACGAAAGGTGAGCAGTTCGATATTATCGGCTCCGCCCTCTACGGTGGCATGTTAGCACTCCTCATGTACGGACTTTCAGAATTCCCCGATGGCACCCACTTTATCATTGGTGGCACCGTGCTGTTGGTTGTGTTCGTTGCTTGGGAACTGAGGAATCAGAGTCCAGTTCTTGACATTGGTCTCTTTGTAGGCAACAGAACGTATGCGTTCTCCAACCTCGCAGCATTGCTCAACTACGCAGCAACCTTCGGGGTTGGCTTCTTGATGAGCCTCTTCATGCAGTACGTGATGGGAATGGACTCTCAGGAGGCCGGACTCATTCTCGTCTTCCAGCCACTCTTTCAGGCACTATTCTCGCCGCTTGCAGGCAGACTGTCAGACAGGATACAACCAGTCATTGTGGCCTCCGCTGGCATGGCACTGACTGCGCTATCGTTGTTCTTCTTCTCTCTCATTGATTCGCAAACCACGATACTGAGTGTCATTGCCAATCTGATATTGCTTGGGAGCAGTCTTGCGTTGTTCAGCTCACCAAACATGAACGCCGTGATGAGCAGCGTATCGAGAGACTGCTTCGGTGTTGCAAGCTCGACCGTTTCAACGATGAGACTGGTGGGCCAGATGAGCAGTATGGCATTGATAACACTCATCTTCAACCTAATCATCGGGCGGGTTCAAATCACACCGGCCGTCACTCCCGCTCTCATTGTGAGTACGCAGGCAATCTTCCTGATCTTCGCTGTCCTCTGTGTTCTGGGAACATTCGCCTCCGGGGTAAGAGGGACCGTTACACGGGATGAGGAATCTAGATAGAGTAGCCTCTGGATGTTGTACTATGAAGCATATGAGAACACTTGATATCCGGCAGACCAAGAGGTCAAGAGTATGAAACGGGTTTTATTTCTCTGCACGGGTAATTCAGCACGAAGTCAGATGGCCCAAGTCCTCCTACAGGAGTTGGGAAACGACAAGTATGAGGGTTTCAGCGCGGGAACACATATTCAATCGGAGGTTAATCCGTTTGCAGTCGAAGTGCTGAAGGAGAGGGGTCTTGATACAGAGGGGCTTCATCCAAAGAAACTCACAATCTTCAAGGGGCAGACGTTCGACTATGTCATCACCGTCTGTGACAACGCCCGACAAGAGTGCCCCTTCTTTCCTGGTGCCAAGGAGATGATCCATTGGTCACTTGAGGACCCAGCCTCGTTTCAAGGACGCTACGATGAGATTCTCACAGTCTTTCGAGAGACTCGCGATGAGATAGAGAGAAAAATCAGGGAAGTCCTGCTCTAACCCTCAACCCAGTCGAACTTGCGCTGGAGAAGCTTCGTGTAAATCTTCCGCCAGTCATAGTCGACCTTCTGACACCAGTTGTAGACAATCTTCGGGTGTATGTATGACTTCAGTGAGGTACCGAGATTCCATGTCCGAGAATCTCTGGCAAGTGCCCAGTCAACCTCAATTTTCTTCTTGGCTAGTTCGGCCTTCCTGACCCGCTCCTTAGCCCGTTCGACCATCTTCTTCCGCCGCTCAATCCGTTCCTCGCCGGCTTCGCGTGTATCAATGAGGGATTGCTTCTTTTTCTCCAAGATCTCCTGACTTCTCCGATAGGTCTCGGTGTAGTCCCTCACACGCTCTCTCCACTTCTCCCACCACTCTCTCGTCCTGTCAATCTTGGCCTGTGCCTCTTCAAGACGTTCCTTCTTCGTTCGTTTGCTCTTCCTCCGGCTTTCCCGAATGGCCCGTTTCTCTTCCCGCGCATTGTCCCACGTTTCCTTTGCACTATCCCTCTTCTCACGATACTCGACCAGCTTCTCTTTGCGCCTCTCAACAACACCCTTCTGTTTCTCGATGAGTTCCTTCTTCTTCTCGATTCGATCCCGTTCGGTCTTCCGGCGTTTCTTGAGCCGCTTCTTCTTGTCTGCCAGTGCCTTCTCGGCCTTCGCAATCCGTTTGTCTGCCTTCTTCAGCCGCTCCTGGAAACGCTTGTCACGCCTTGGCCAGCTCTTTGGGGCCTGTTTGGTATGGTTCATGATGCGAGCCACTTCAAGATTGGCCCGTCTCGCAGCCGCTTTCTTGATGAAGCCAGGGTCCTTCTTCGAGACCTTGCTCTCCTTCAGCTCGTCGCGCATGGTCACGGATGCGTGATAGGTTCTGAACATCTTTGCAGTGAGATCAGGATAGACCTCACTGAGGAACTGGTTCACATCGTGACTTCGTACCTTCGGAAATATCTGTGCCAGTTTCTTTGGATCGGCCTTTGTCTTCTTGCTCTTTCGGGATTCGAACGAGGCCACCCGCTCCTTGGCGTTATTGTGGAGCTCCCGAAAGACCTTGTACACGTCCGGTGGCATCTCCAGTTCCTTATGCCATGGGACGCTGTCCTTTCCCAAGAAGTCAAAGACTATCGAGTCGTTCCTGAAGGTGAGGTGTTCCACTCGCAGTGTTGTCGCGCCTACGGTGTCAGCCTCGTCCTTGTCTTTCTCATCTCCGACTCGCAGATTCAGGTGGTCAATCAGATAACATGCAGCTGCAATCTCTCGTGCTTTTGCATCGTCTGAGTGGAGTCCTCTCATAATATGCGCACGGACATTATCGATATGTTTCTCCAGCCGCAGGGCACTATCGAATTTCTCAGCCTCGCGTTCCTGTTTGATTGGTGTGCTGTCATGGAGCCAGATGTATTTGTTCTTGCCCGTCAGTTCATCTTTCCACTTTGCAATCCAGAGACATTCGGGCTTCCAGACGATCTTCTTCCAGTTTCCCGCGGGCCTAGGTGCATCAGGAGAGAGATTCAAGGTGATGTCCCCGTACGTGGCGCCCTGCTTCCATCGACCGCGGAGAGGGTGTTTGCCCCTGCCCATGAATATGCCTGAAGGCTCTGTCATGTAGCTGGCGAGTTCCATCCGTTCCCCGTCAACCTCGGCATACCCGTACTCCTCTTTCAGATACTCTCGTTGTTCCTTCCGTTCCTCGCGCGCCCTCTTCTTCTCCTCCTTGGTCATGCCCTCCTTTGCGGCTCGTTCTTCTTCCACAAACTGCACCACTTGCGAGAAATCAACCTCGTCAGCAGAGAGCGGAGGGTTGAATCCAAGGGCTTCACTGAAGTCAGTCATGAAGTTCTCAACAAACACCGGATCTTCGACATAGGGAGTTCCCAGTTTCTTTGCCCAGGCAATTGCCATCTCTTGCTGCTTCTTATCAAGAGGAAACTCCTTGCCACGGACTACGATCTCTAGACCTTGCGGCTCGGGTGGCTCCAAGACGAGTATTCCATTGTGCTTCAAGCTGTCCATGCTCTGGCCTCATCAACTAGTCCTTGTTTTCAAGAATATACGTGACGAGTCTCACGCGTTCTTCTCGGCGTCATGAAATGACTCAAAAAAAGCATTTTGTTCACATCCTCCCTTCTGACTTTCAAGAGGTATTATGAAGCAACATAGAAACCGTTCATGCTGGAGGCAAAAAGAAGGGGGACCCGAGTTACGTCCCCACTCGAGGGCGGGAACGGAACTCGGTTTTTGGTATTGGTAAGGCAGTTGCTTACCAGGGCTCAACAGGTGGGCAGGTCGGTGCTGGGTCAGCCATTTTTGTTCACAGAATCTAGTCCGCCTCTCCGGTTGTGTTTTCCACGCTCACAGATTGAATGATTCCCGGTTCAAGGGCAGATGATAGTTCCTGTACAGCGGCCATGGCTTTGCATTTCCTGTGGAGATTATAAGAGGGGAGCTACTACGATTGTGACAAACACGGACTGGCCTACGAGGTGATTTGATGCATGTCAGTATGGAGATATGCACAGTCACGTCATAAGGCAACACTCTTTTCTCGGGTCTGGGACTGGAACAATGGCTCCTACGATGAAAGTCATTCAAGATAGCATCTCGGTCAACACAAGTGACTCAATGGACATTGTGAACGTTGCAGGTCAGATTACAACATGGCTGCAGGAAATTGGCGCGAGAAACGGAACACTCACAGTCTTCTGCCGGCATACCACAGCAGGACTCACGATCAATGAGGCTGAGAGTGGGCTTTTGCAGGATATAGTATCGAGGTTGAGCAAGCTGGTTCCACCTGGGGCAGGTTACCAGCATAACCGTGTCGATAGCAACGCGCACTCACATATCATGACATCACTGGTAGGATCCTCACAGTCTATACCAGTAGAGGACGGCAGATTATCACTAGGAACATGGCAGAAACCACTCCTAGTCGAATGCGATGGGCCACGGAGTAGAACGTTGAGTCTAACATTCATGGGCACATGCCAAGATGAGAACTAATCTTCCATCTGGAAACGAGAGAACTGGGAAGAGCTTGGTCACAAGGGTGTACCTCTGGGTGAATATAGAATGATCAGCTCGCCTATGGAGACTATCCCAGCAAGGCCCATGTGGATACAAGCGATGGGACCCACGATTGAGAGAAGTTGCGTCATACTCACAGCCTCAAGAAACAGGGCGGCAGTCACCGAGAACGGCGTAAGGCATGGGCCAGTGGATGAACATGTATACAGCATATGCAGTGTCAGCATCTCAAAACCGATCACAGATAGAGCCAGGCCTGACAATAAGAAACGAATGCCGAAGGTGGGCGGGCCCAGCAATGAATACAGAGAGTCAATGACAGCATGAATGGCAATAGAAATGAGAAGCGATATTCGGGTCGCATGCAACAGGATCATGTAGCTCTGCTTGCCATCGCCGTTAGCGGACACGATTTCCAAAGCCCACCCTGGTCAACTGGAGAGGGCGATGCACCTGATAAGGAGCTTTGTGGCCTGCCACACACATGAGGATAGCGGCTATCTCTCATGACGGGGAATCCACTCCACAGCGCCTCCAACATTCCTCGGAGAGATAATCAGTCTCCCTCCCCAGCAATCGCTGAATAGATATGGCAACATGTAGAGATATAGGATGACTATGGCCGCCTGAGGATAGTGGTGATTTCAGGATGAAGAAACTCCAAGGACAGACCTGTGCACTTGGGCTCGCAATGATTCTTCTGCTGCTCGGAGCCATTGGGGGACATAGTCCAATTCCTGAAACCAGGGCTCGGGTAGTACCATCAATCGGCGACAGGTCTGTTCTCACCCAGTCCAATCACTCTGAAGTGGAGTACAGACAGGAGACCACCTTGAGTGCAGACTCTGTTCGGGAATCAGACATGGTGGGAATCGTTGTTGCGGATTCGCTCTACTCATCCATCACACCGTCCTTAGAGCACTATGTGGAGGACTTAGAGGCCAGCGGATATCAGACTGTAATCTCCTCAGGCCCCCTTGAATCCCACGAGGAACTCAAGTCGCTGATTATAGACTGGGGTCGAACGTATAACCTAGTGGGAGTTGTGCTCATCGGGAGGTTACCCTATGCCGAGTTCTACCAAGCAGGCACCACATATTTCGATGCGGAGGTCTTCGTCTGTGATCTGTATCTCATGGACTTGGATGGCTCATGGTGGGACTTGAACAGTGATGGAGTCTTCGACAAGCACAATGCCTCCGGAGATGCAGACATCCATCCTGAGGTCTTCGTTGGTCGTATCGATCCCACATGCCTCACTTGGATGGAGAATGAACAACAGGCCGTAGAGGAGTACCTCGCCAAGATTCACACCTACCGAACTGGTGGTCTTGAGCGAAGCGACCGTGCACTGGTCTACATCGATGATGATTGGTCGAGCCCGTGGGGAACTATGTGGAATCAAGATGTCGGACTGGCATATTCGGAGCGAACTTTTGAAAACGAGCCACAGATGACGACCGGGGGTGGCTGGCTCAACTACTTGTCTTCAGACTATCAGTGGGCTCATCTCTGTGCCCATAGTTCCCCCATAATGCACTACTTCGGGCCTGGAGGGGTCGGCCAGGGCACGGTCAGCTCGAGTGACATCCACGATGCCTCGCCCACGATCAACTTCTACAACCTGTTCTGTTGCTCTGGCGCGGACTGGACTGCCGAAGACAATCTTGCGGTGACTTACGTCTTTGGGGGCGATTACGGACTGGCTACAATCGGTAGTTCCAAGACTGGAAGCATGATGGACTTGGAGCACTTCTATCAGCCACTTGGGCAGAATGAAACACTGGGAGAGAGCCTCGTGGACTGGTTCTCTGAGTCACTTGATGATGACGGAGAGGCCGGAGAGGACTTTCTCCATTGGTATTACGGCATGAATATCGTTGGAGATCCAACACTTGCCATCGAGCATGACTGCACAGCTATATCTCCCGAAGTCGCATCTCCCACACACCCGATGCAGGCGGCATGGTATAACAATGCACTACCCATCTTTGAATGGGCAGAGCCGCCCGAGATCAATGGAGTTGCAGGGTACTACTATCTCATAGATCAGAATCCCACGACAATGCCAGCCGTTGAGGAATCAACATTCACTCCCGCGCGGCACGTCGAACCTGAAGAGCCCCTCTCCGACGGTTCTTGGTTCCTGCATGTTATAACAGAGGACTCACTGGGAAATCGTGCAGAGAGGGCCTCTCACTTCAGGGTGAATATCGACAAAACCGCTCCGATGATTTCCATAACGTCGCAACCACCCGCTGTCATGACCTCGGTAGAATCAATCACTCTGGAGTGGTCCGCCAGTGATCTGCTCAGTGGCTATGCCTACTCAGAAGTCTGGATTGACAACTCATCCAATATCCAGTTTCAGGGAAACGGTCGATCATTTACAGTCGATGGTCTCCAAGAGGGTGAAAACGTCATCAATGTGACCGTCTTCGACGGAGCCGGCAATTCTGCAAGTGATGCTATCACCGTGCTTGTAGATCTGACAGATCCAGAAATCACATCGGTACAGCCCCTCGATGGGGCTCTTGTGGGTTCAACCCTAATCCTCTCCTGGACCGTTAATGACACAACCTCGGGCTATAGCCATGCGCTGTTGGCTGTTGATGAGGAAGATGCTGCCCGGATTGATGGACCTAAGACGAGTCTGGCAATCAGTGGCATGGAGATGGGAGAACACATACTACATCTGACAGTCTACGATCGAGTGAATCGGTCCGATTCGGTCATTCTACGACTCAACGTCCACCCAATCATGGACATCCCATGGACCTTCGTTGTTTCAGCACTCGCTGTAATCGCATGTGGAATTGTGTTCATTCGACGTCGAAATGGAGAGTAGAGGATATGTACAGAGCTACAACCTATCTTATGATTTCGACCCGAAGAACAAGATAATGGTGCGGCCGCCGGGAATCGAACCCGCGTCGAAAGCTTGGAAAGGGATGTCTAGACCTCTGTCAACAAAGAAGTCTATCTGTTTCCTCAGAGAATTCAGTATAAGTGATGAACCCCTATCAGATAGCAGTTGACGGTGCCCAAAGGAAATAGTGTGGATGTTTCACTCCTAGCCAATCCATCAATTGCTTTTGTCACAACACCAGACAAGCAGTAATGATCGTTTCATAACTTGTTCAACAAGGATAGTTCTTCTCCATATCACGCTAGGGTCATATCCCCCCAAAGACCGTATCTATTTCCTCGTCTGAAACATCAAAAGTCAATTTGTGTGGTGGAAGTGGTTCACTCTTGAAGAACTCAGGAAGCCTATCATCTTCAGCGGTGAATCCAGCCCTCTTGTTGAAGTCCCGTTCATTCTTCAGGACATCGAGACCATATTCTATCACATCAATGTCCTTTCCAAGGAATCCATTCACACTGTCCACCATACCATTAAAGCCGTCATCATTGTCCAATACTGGGAAAGCAATGAATAGACAATATCCTGTTGCATCGATGTACGCGGTTAGGGCTTGGAAATACCTTGATAGTTCAGCCTTCTTCAGTTCTCTTGGATCGGTCACGGTCCCCTTGATCCCGTCCAACTCTGCGGCTATTGTGTATCCAGCAGTGTGGTCAGCACCCATTGGAGTTGTAGCGTAGGTCACACCGATTCCACGAATGGGCCGAGGATCGTATGCGGGTATTGCCTGTCCTTTCACGACAGGAATTCTTGTTACACCGAGAGTTTCACCAGTGGTTTTCGTACCTGAAGCGATAAGCCTTCCAATGATTGAGTCAGGTTTGTACACTTCTTTCAGAGTCTCAATTGCAGCAGGGCCATCACCGTACTCTATGACACCACCTTCCATCAACATAGCTAATGCATTGCCAGTTTCAATGGCGTCAAGTCCAAGGTCATTGCACAGGCGGTTTAGTTCAGCAACATCATGTAGTACGTCAATATCCAAGTTCGAACCAAATGCCCATGCGGACTCATATTCCAAAGGTGAAACGTGAGCTTTTCCAGTGTCTTCAAACGGCACAATATTGGAACAAGCTATGACACATCCGGGTTGACAGGGATGTGCGTATCGACCCTCTGCAACACCTCCAAACTTAGCCCTTGTTCTATCCACAAGTTCGTGGACCGCCTCTCCAGAGATTCTTGCAGCACCACTGAAGCGGCCTGAACTGAATCCTCTTGTAGGAAGAGCTCCATTCTCACTCAGGAAATTCTGTAAGATATTGGTGCCGTAGTTCTTGAGCTCGCCATAGGGATTGCCTTGAGCATCATTGAGCTTGCCAGTCACCACGTGCTTGTCAATAGCTTCATGGAGTGCTTCTCTTCCCTTGTCAAATCGGTCCTTGTCTTTCGGCAAGGGGATTGCTCCATCAGTGGAATCAGATATCACAGCCAATACCCGCTTAGACCCAAATACTGCTCCCAGACCCCCTCTTGCTGCATATCGACCTGGACTTCTGTTTTCTAAATCATTGCCAAAAACGCCAGCGGACTTCATGAGTCTTTGTCCTGTGATACCGCATCCAATTATTCCAGGCTTAACCGGATAGTCCTTCCAGATTCTGCCAATGAGTTCGTAGCATCCAATTCCAGCATAGTCATTGGTCTTAACAACTGAACAGGAGTCTCTTCCTGCAACAATGCTATACCAGTCTTGAGAATCTGCAGGGGGTGCTCCTTCTATGATGATCCCCTTTATTCCCAGGCGGCCTAGCCGATTCGCAGTGAGTCCTCCTGCGTTGGCCTCTTTTATCCCGCCGGTCAGTGGGGATTTTCCACCAATGCTTA
The DNA here is from genome assembly GCA_004524435.1 of Candidatus Thorarchaeota archaeon. Classification (GTDB taxonomy): domain Archaea; phylum Asgardarchaeota; class Thorarchaeia; order Thorarchaeales; family Thorarchaeaceae; genus TEKIR-12S. The sequence continues at coordinate 16,946 of SDNO01000018.1, forward strand.
ATCGCCCTGAAGAGGGTGCTGCAGTTCCAGCCAGCAGACCAGGAGCAATGACGATCTTGTTGAACTCTCGTAGGGGATGGCATGTTGGATCGACCTCATCGTTAATCACTGCGGATGTGAATGCGCGCCCGCCCAGAGTCTCATACTTCTTTGGAACGGCTTCCCATTTGTGACTTTGATCATCCATATCTACTCTGAGAATCGTACTCATCATATTGCCTCCTAAACGCTGGTAATTGCAGTTCCCGGCTATTATGTGATATGGTCGCGGGGTACATATCGTTACGAAGCATTCGAGAGAGAGTGGTTCAAAGAGTACTGCCTCTTGTGAAGAATGAGAGAAGAAACGGGGTGGTGCGGCCGCCGGGATTTGAATCCGGGTCAGCGGCTTGGAGGGGTGTACAACTAGGGGAGAGCAGGCAAAGTCAGATAGTCGTGTCCAGTTTTCGACTTGAGCTCTTCTGCGACATTCTTGTTCGCCGTGAAATAGACTATTTGCCAGCCATTCTTCACCATTCTCTGCAGTGCTTCAATCTGCATAGACCTGCGATCCAAGTCCGATGCAAGAAAAGGGTCATCGAATATGAAGAAACCAGACTCTCCTTGGAGAATGCTTTCAGCAAGAGCCAGTCTGATTGCCAAATACATCTGATCCTTTGTACCTCTACTCAGACCAAGAACGTTCAATTCGGTTCCGTCTTCCTTGACTACTTTGAGCTTCTCGGTTTCAGTGGGATCATAGGTGATTCTTACATACCGGCCTGCCGTTATGTCTGAGAATATCTCGGAAGCCCGTGTGTTTTCTGATAGTAGGCGTGCTACCTTCTTTTGCTCCTCACGTGCTAGAGTTTCGAAAATATCTATTGCTTTTCGACACGAAGCTGCTTCATCTTCGATTGCTGTAATGAACTCATGGAGTTCCTCTTTCACACGAAGAAGAGAATCTACGCTGACAGGATTGTACTCTCTTGGTCGACCCAAGTATTCTCCGAACCGAAGTCCTTGTAGATGCCGATCGAATTCCCGAAGTTTCTCTTTGTGATTTTCGTTCTCCTTCTTGACTTGTTCTAGTTCCTGCTCGATTTCGATGAGGTTCTTCTTGACCATGCTGTATTCGGTTTCATCGTATTCCCGATGGACGTCCTTGGTGATTGTGCTCTCCTGCTCCTTAATGGCCCCCTCGGCACGAACGAAGGCCTGCTCTTGCTCGATTGAACCCATCGACAGAAGACTCTCTATGGCACCAATGCTGCGCTCCCGTTCTTCCTCAAGCTCTCCAATCTTACGAAGCTCGGCATCGATGAAATCAGCGGCACTGTCCGCATCTGTAACGCTTGAATTCAGTCTTCTTGCCACGTTCACCAATGATGTTCTGGTTGCTTCAATTGCTTCCACTTGGCGGGAAACTCGCCACCAATAGACCAGAAGAAATACGAAAAGGGCTGCAGAAACCAATGATTGCAATAGTCCAAACAGACCGGCATTCAGAAGAATTGATGCAAGTCCAAGAATGGACATACTCACCGTGACGGCGAGGAGCCATCGGCCGATTGCTTGTTTCTTATTTCTTAGTCTATCGTACCCTACCTGAATCTCCTGATAGCGGGTAAAAGCTTTCCCGGCTTCTTCCTTAAATCCCGCAGGATAGACTCCTATCTTCTTTGAGGCCGCTCTTCCTTTTGACAGAGCTCCCTTCAGTTTTTGCAGCTCGCCCAGCTTCCTAGCTTCGTCTAGCTCCTCTTGCTCGTTGCGGAGTTCCGCGTATTGGGCGGATAGGTCTATTATTCTCGACTCCCGTCTTACAACTTCATCCTCTTCAATTCCCTTCAGGTATTCACCAATTGATTGCAGGAGATTCTTTGCGGCATCGAGTTGGTTCTTCGCACTCCCCGGGCCCCCTTCCGCAGAAATGTCCATCCTCTTTTCAGTCAACTGACCTCGGTTTCGGAGTTCTTCTTGGATGATTTCTATTTCGCCAGTGCGTAGGCCCATCATAAGGTCCGTCGCTCTATCAAGGCAGCTGGCTTGATCAAACATGTGCAAGTCAGAATTGCGGACCACGAGAAGATCACGCAAGCTCTGTAGGTCAAGCTGAATCGATTCATCTATGTCCTTGCTATCGGACAGCTCGTACTCATCGCCGTCGATGTCCACTAGAATCCATCCGTGAGCTTGACCATCAACTCTTTGAATCTCTTGTCCGAAGTATCGTTGATACTCCTTAGGGAGAAGCATCTTCAGGACCGCATCAATGATTAGAGTCTTACCCGACTCATTAGGACCAAAGATACATTGAAAGGTTGGGTCAATGTCGATTTTGGTGTCCTCCAACGGACCATACTTGGCTATTCCAAGCTGTCGCATCTTGAAGGTCATAGCTCCCCAGCCCCAATTAGATTCGACATGATTTCGAGAACGATGCGGTCTATGTCGTCCTTTGGCTCTGTGTCATCTAATTCCCTTAGTTCTTCCTTGAATCGACTATACAGCGGATGGCTCAGGACGGACTGGATATCTCTTACTTGATTCGCCAGTTCTATCTGTGGGGCAACTTCGAGGATGAGTTGCTCAAACTCCGTCTCTTCTATAGCAATCACTCCTTGTACAATCACTTTGAGAGAAGACTGGTCATCCGCCCTTTCAGTATACCATTCTTGAATCTGCTTCACTGTTTTTTCTTCCTCACCGGGTACAACCTTCAACAAGAGTTGATCAAAATAGGTGGTATCAAGGGGAATCCTGTCAGCAGACTCCATTTCTGTGTCAATAAGAACAGCATAACGTTTGCCCAGTTCTCTTCGGGTGTGGGACACAGGTGAACCAGGATAGACGAAGACTCCCTTATCTCTCAGGTTGATTACTTCGGTACTCGAGTGGAAGTGACCTGCAAGAACATAGTCATATTGAAGTGCTGATAGAGCTTCTCGGCTAATCGGGAAGTACAGTCGTCGATCTTCATTGCCGTAGGATTCGTCGCTATAGCCCCAGTCTAGGGTACAGTGGAGAAGTAAGACCCTCGGTGAGGCAGTCTTTTGGACCTCTCTCAAATCGAGAAGGAGTCTTTCGTCGGCGCGTTCCTTATACGGAACACCAACGATGGCCGCTTTTCCCCTCTTTCTTATCCCGAACGGATCCTCCGCTATGACATCAAAGCCCCAGTCATACTGCTTGCTCAGAATGCTTCCATCATGATTTCCAGGAATCACAATGACGTCATAGTCGAGACCACGAAACATGCTCCTAATTTCTGGCCTTAGCTTGTCTGCGTCCTTTGCGCTATCGAAGATATCTCCAGCGATGGTGAGAATGTCCACCGAGTTCTCCGATGCAACGCCAAGCAATACCTCGAGAGCTCGAATTGTCTTCGGCTCTTTTTCCGCAAGGTGCAAGTCGGATGTGTGTAGTATTCGCACCAGCCCACCACCCTCTATATCAAGTCTTCAAGCGAAAAAAGGGTTTCCATGAGGCGCCTCCCACTAGAGTACAAGAGAAATGTGAGCCCTGCCCGAAATCGGATTTCCGAAAGCAGCCTTAGAATGCCAATACCTGAATCACTGTCAGCCAAGAAGCGTGTCGAGGGTGTCGAAGAACTCCTCCATGTTTACCACATGGAATCTTGCCCACATACCCTCCTCCAAGCGCTGCACAATGCCATCTATGAGCTGATCCTCGTCCACTCTCCGTGGCAGCTCCCAAGAAACACTATCTAGTAGCTCATCACCGTTTCCTGTTCGCCGCGCTTCCACAGTGAGAGTTCTTCGCCGCTTGGTCGCTTCCAGCCTGATCTGCAGTGTGCCATCACTCAGGCCACGTGTCTCAAGAGCGCTTCTCAGCTTCGCCTTCTGGATTTCAGGATTGTTGAGAGACTCCTCGGGAATCTCTGAAGTGATATAGCCCCAGAGCTCATCTAGGACATCTGAGAGCTCTCGGATAACGTTCAGTCTGTAGGTGAAGGAACGATTCTTCCAGTTCTCCCCTGTGAGAGTAGACACGGCGGCCCACCTCAGCCAGTCATCCCTCGCAGTTGCAGATATCTCCCACTCTTGCTGGGCAGCTAGTAGATACGCTCCAGGTTTCAGTGGAGAGGTCCGGACTCCGTTCCTCTGCAGTATCTTGCGAATCAGTGGACTCTCCCGAAAGACCATGTCCTCTTGTTGCAGGTCTGATGGGACATCCACCTTGATTGGATATATCTTCGACCCGAACACTACGGTGTCGGAACCGAGGCGGAGTAGTACCTCTCGGTCGGTGAAGAGACCGCAGAAGACCTCCGATATCGCCTCATCCTCATCCATAAGAGATACTCGCCAGCACCTGTCATGGTTGTTTCCTTCTCCTGAAGAGAGTGGACACACATCCTGCTCGTGCGAGAGCCGAAACCGAAGCTGCTCTCCCTCGGGAAGGGTCTGCAGCTCTGAGAGTCTTGCAGGTAGACTGACCTCTGTTGTGGCTGGAACGAAACTCTCACTCGCAGTTGTCAGGAGAGACACTTCACCATAGTCGATGCCACGGAACCGGTCCCAGAACACCAGATGGCCAGATGAAAGCCTGACGGGAAGACTTCCCCGTGTGAGGGTCAAGGTCTCAACGAGATTTGCAGTATAGAGATGCTCCACTGTCTCAAGTATATCATCACCTGCCTTGAAGGCCACCCTGCAGCCACCATCCGTCCATGACAGCTCGACCGAGACCTCCCTCTGCTGCTGAACACGAGTCAAGATGTGATTGACAGCCCTGTTGATTCGGTCAGTCAGATTCGCTGGAGAGCGCATGTCGCTAGCGTATCGCGTCACAGTGTCGGACAGGGGAAGATGTCTGATTGCCCGAATCGTTGCGGTTGAGCCGATTGCCTTTCCCCTCACGAGATTGATCCTGCTCTCAAGAGTCCAGTCTGATTCCTCCGAGTCCCTCTGCCAGAGTAACCAACTTCCGCCGTCCTGCTGTAGAGCCAGTGAGACACGATGACCCGAACGCATGCTCTGGCGGATATCATCTAACTGCTCTGAGATCCGACTCTCAGCCCACTGCATTCCGTCAGCACGGGGCTTCATGTAGTTGCTGAAGAACCCCACAAGGACTCTGGCAGGATTCTCTGGGTCCTCCAGTGCCATGATGTGCATCTGCTGGTCAGGGTCTTCTGAGTAGACTATCTGGCCAAAGCTGGCAACCGCAGGCTGGGGCGGCTTCACAGGCGTAGGATAGGAGTCTCTCGCCTGTGACTTACTCTGCTTGGGTCCACGATACAGTCGGTGAGCATTGATCTGCTTGAGGAAGATGTCGTCAAATGCCTTGCCCCCTCTTGTGCGGGGAGGATGATACTGCAGTCTATGAAGTA
>SDNO01000143.1 GCA_004524435.1 Candidatus Thorarchaeota archaeon
GAGATCTGCAGAACACAATGCAGAATGCGGTGAAGCGAGAGCTCCCGAGTGTCAGACTGTTGACCTTCAGACAGCTGCTTCAAGAAACTCTTGACGAATACCGAGAGGATGAATCCAAGGTCAGAGATATCGTGATGAGATGCTTCCATGAATGGGATCGATCTCGTGTTGAGAAGCTCATAGGGGGCAACTGGAGTGATGTCACAGCGGCTCAGATCATCGGTAGCGACTCCCCGCCGCTCATCAAGGATGGGGACGATTTCAAGGTCGGTATCAGGCCAACACCATGGGTCCAGAACATCTCCGAGGAAGGCTGGATGACAGACCAGGGATGGGTGTATTGTAATAAGAAGACTTGGTGGCGGTCTCGAGAGGATGAGATAACTCACGCCATTGTTGAGAATCACCCTGAGTTCATAGAGAATGTAAACGTGCTTCTGGATTTGAAGCCGCCTGCCTACATGGAAGGTGGTGACCTGCGAGCTCCTAGTGAAGACACCATTGCAGGAGGCGTGGGATGGCACACGAACCTTGAGGCGATGAGGCAAATCTCAGAGGCGTTGCCAGAGAAGACCGTCTATGCTGTGCAGAAGGCTGACATTACGCAAGAAGACTTCACGGACGAGGTCTATGACTTCGGCTGGCACTTCGAGACTTTCCACTGCGAGGTTGACAAAGGCAAAGGACTATTCCTGCCGTACATGAATGACTATCCCAAGGGTGGACGTAAGAAATTCATTGAGTGGCTGAAGGCTCTGAAGCGAGACATCGAAGAGTGGCACCCCCTGCTCAGAAAGCTCCGTGAGAACGAGATTGACGTTTCTCCTGAGGAGAAAAAGCGTATCAAGGAGAATGCACTCAAGGATCTTACTGACGAGAAGATAGCAAGTCTACGGGACGTTGGAAAGGTATACACCTTCAAGAACGGGGAGCTGATTTCCAAACGGGACAGCTATTTGCAGGCTCTGATTGACGATGGAGTGATGGAGGAGGATGGAATCATCTGGTACGGTGGGGATCCGAGCTGGTTCGAGAACCCACTTGAACATTTGACTTCCCTTGCTGGAGCGTTCGCTGCAAAAGCAGAGATAGCAGAGTGTCTAAGTCCCGGAGTTGTCCTGGTGTTTGAAGAGGCTGAAAACACAATCAAGTCGCTAGAGGAACATGGCTGTCGTGCAGTCACATACTCGGCCTTCTACCAGCGAAAGACAGGTGGGCCGGGTCCTGACTGTTCATTCTGTCCTCTGCACAGGGAATAGAATGGTCTGGAATTCAAGCTAGCCAGACGCTCCAGCAGTCCCTTCAGAGGCATCCGGTTGTGGGTCCTTTGCAAGGGGATAGTTGATCAGCGAGATTCCCGCCACCACTAGCGCTAGACCCACGATGAATGTCCAATAGATTGGTTCCCTCAGTACTAGAAAAGAAAGAAGAGTCCCGAACACAGGTACTAGATTGATGAAGCCTCCGGCTCGAGTCGCTCCAAGATTCTGAATACTCTCGAAGTACAGAAAGAATGAAACGAATGTAACCAGTAGGCCCAGAAAGAACACATTTAGCCAGAATACGGTGTCACCAAGTGCTGGAAGACTCCAAACGCGTTCCGTGATCGCTCCTATGCCAAAGAAGATGCTTCCAATCAAAGAACCGCCGAAGTTTAGTTCTGCCGCACTGATCTCCTGCATTGCTTCTTTCCCGATGGAGGAGTAAAGACCCCAAGTCATCATTGCCCCCAATATTATTAGGTTGCCATAGAAGTAGTCGATTTGGAAGTCAAGCAGCGCCTGTACACCGATGACAAAGACCACTCCTGCAAAGCTGAGAAGGAGCCCACTGTACTGCAATCTTCTATCTAACTTTTCTTTGTGGATGAAGTGAGCGAATATTGCGATGCTTGTCGGATTGAAGCCGGCAATGATTGCCCCCTGAGCTGCAGTGGTCAGACGCATGCCGAAGAGAAACAGGACTCCATAGCCGAATACTCCTGTAAGTCCGGCGAGAAAGACAAGCTTCAGATTGCTTCTGCTGAAGACTCGTCGAACAGAACCACCAGTGGCCTTGACCAAAATGAGGAAGGGTACACTGGCAATCAAGAAGCGGAAGAAACCCACGGTGAATGGCGGGGCAATCTCGATGATGATGTCTGCAGAGACCCACGATCCACCCCAAAAGAACATTGCCAGAATCAGTGTCCCGTAGTAGAACCTGTCCTTCCTGACCATGGCAGCATCTCTCGTTTCTTTGGAATCTAGGTTGTCAGCGTTGGTGAAACCTATGGGTTGCGGTACCCCATGCTATTTAAGATGTAGCTGAGTTAACTATAATGAATAACAATGCCGTACAAATTCGAATGCCAAATGTGTGATGGAGTAGTCACGGGCGACACGAAAGCAGAAGTAATCGAAGGAATCAAGAAACATGGAGCTGAGGCGCATGGTCTTGATCCGATGCCTCAAGCAGAGATTGACAAGCGAAAGCCTATGATCAAAGAGTACTAACATACGAGTACTCATACTCTCTATTCGTGTAGTGGCCATCAAGGTCACTACGCGCATCTCTCCTTTTTTCTCAATACAGGTTTACATCCTTTTCTTTCTATGCAGGATGACTAGTCCTCTGTTCTTGTTTTGGCTCTTCCAGTGCCAAATCGAAGGGTTCATATTCAGTTGTTCAAGAAGCTCGCACACCCGATGGGGAATTGCCGTGAGCGAAGATGATGAGTTGCTAGAGATACGACGCAGAAAGATGGAACAACTCATGAAGATGGCTCAAGAACCCAAGGTTGCCGAGCCGCTCTCGAAGGGCCAAGTTGTCCATTTGACGGAGGCCAGCTTCTGGTCAACAGTAAATCAGACGAAGACCGCGCTGATCGATTTTTACGGAGAATGGTGCGGCCCATGTAAGGCCCTTGCCCCGGTCATTGCACAGCTTGCGGCTGACTACAAGGGTGAGGTCTTTTTTGGCAAGATTGACATCGATAGGAATCCAAGAGTGGCTGCACAGTTCGGGGTTCAGTCCGTTCCCAATATTGTGATATTCAAAGATGGGAAGCCGATTGGTAACTTGACAGGGTTGCGTGGCTATGCTGACTATGTCAATGTGATTGAGCAACTGATTGGTTGACAAGTAAAACAGAGCTAAAGGCTCTGAATCTCATCTAGCAGAGCTAGACTTGTGGCAATCTTACCTTCTCCTGCAATGAATGTCATGGGCATCGCCTTAGCATTGGTTGAAGCTCCTATGTTCCCTTTGTTGTCTGCCATGATTATGCCAGCTTCACTACCTGTCTTCTCCTCAAACATCGCCATGGCCTTGTCACACGAACCTTGTACACCAAGTCCCTCTTCGTAGTATATGGCAGCCATTCTCGTTAGGAGCACACGCATGATATGCTCTCCATATCCTGTGGCGCTTACTCCGCAGATACTATCCGCATAGGCCCCTGCTCCTATAACAGGACTGTCTCCTACTCGACCCGGCACCTTGTCCGAGATTCCCCCCGTCGATGACGTTGCCGCAATCCGTCCATCCATGTCGATCGCAACGCATCCGACGGTGTCGGCCGTATCAATATCGAAATCAAAATCCACGACACCTTGAGCCTTCTGTTCACGATATCCTTCGAATATCATTTTATCATAGACTCGTTTTGCATTTGAGCCTGCAAAGAAGTTGTAGTCTGTCTTCTCCATGATGTACCTTGCGAGGGAGATAGGGTTCTGTATTCCCGTGATTGCAGCCACAGATCCGAACTGCAGCCTACTGCCATCAACAATCATGGCATCGAGCTCCTTGATACCCTCGGCGTTGGCCCGCGCACCTACTCCGGCGTTCAGCTTTCCACAGCTCTCCATATAGGCCGTACACGATTCAGCTGCATCAAGGGCGCTTCCCTTCCCTTTCAATATCTCAAATCCTATGCGTGCTGCTCTCTCAACATGCGTTTTGCCTGGCGGAATCCTCTCGTCTTTCCACTTTCCGGCTCCGCCATGCACTACTATCAAGGGCAATTCCATTTGACGGTGATCTCCACGAGTGGCGGTGCACTAGCTCACTTATCAATATCATTACTGGAACTTGCTCTTCCGGATACAATGTCAGAATCTAGATCTTTCCTTTCTCATCCATCTCGAGGCACTTCCTGATGACAAATTCCAAGAATCGATCACAGGTATTCTTCCATCTCTGATTCACAATATAGTCGGCTAATTGCTCTCCATCGCTGAAGTCAACGTTACTCAGTGTCTTGCAGGTCGTGCTGCCAAACTCATCTATGAAGCTCCGATATAGTTCGCCTACTGCCTCAACAGCAGTTCCCCGGTCTGACGGATGAACCTCAGGAGCCGATTCATTTCCAAGGCCGCACTTGAATCCGATAGCAGCCGTACTTCCGACGAGCAGCCCGCAAGTGGTTTCGCCGGACATAATGGCTCCCAAGTATCCTGCTGTTGCCCAGGTCAGCCAACTATCAGGAATCTCCCACAGCTGGAGAAGAGCCTGAAGTGAGGACTCTGCACAGGTGTAGGTGTGCATCCGAGTATAGGCTTCGCTTAGTACCTCTTGAATCCTGTCTTCGGACATACATATCCCTTCAAGGACGTACAAATAAGATGTGTGTAAGTTATGGGCCTTCACCGATGTGCCTTGTCAGGAAGCCTGACACTTATATGTCCAGAATGGAAAGGAAACTTGGTAGAGCGGAACCCAAATATGGAAATTATGTTTGACTCTCATACAACGCCAACCGATTGGAAGCTGGGAGTCTGTCTTTTGTCCGCTCGCCTACTGACGCAACGTGATTGATAATGAGCGTAGATACTGACGAACTGCAAGACGTGAAAGTTGAAGACCTAGGACCTAAGATGAGCAAACTGCACATCAAATTCAAGGTAATTGATAAGGGCGAGCCCCGAGTCGTGACTTCCCGACGAGATGGCTCCACTCATACCGTCTTGGACGCAACTGTTGGAGACGAGACCGGCACAGTTGTTGTCCCCTTGTGGGATGACTCCATCGACCAGTTGAAAATTGGAAATGTGTACGAGCTCAAGAACGGATTCACCGGCCTCTTTCGGCGTCGGCTTCGGCTGAAAATCAGCAGCCGCAGTGAAGTCGAAGAGATCGAAGAAGAGATTGAAGAGGTCAACACCGACCAGAACATGTCAGAAGAAGAACATGGCCGCCGACGAAGAGACTATGGCGGAGGCGTTGATCTACGAAAGGGTCGATCCCGCGATACGAGCAGTCGGAAGACTTACGGCGGGAAAGAGAAAGGCCGCTACTACGGCAAGCGCAAGTGGTAGATTCCGTTTCAGAATAGCATATCCTAAATCGTCAAGGCATAAGCCTTGACGCCACTCTTCTATTTTTGTTGGCTGTCAAACTGAAGACAGATTAGCCACTATCTTCTCACTGCAATCCCGAGGCCTTCAAGCACACGCACCGACTTCTCCAGATCATTCTCCTTCACCAAGATGTGGTCTGTGGAGAAAGCGGAGATTACGAATATCCCAATCTTGGACTCTGCAAGAGAGCTTGAGACTCTAGCCATGAACCCCACAAGACCAAATGGGAGAATCATGTCAAAGGTGATTATCCGCCATCCTGTTTCCACCTCGATAACATCGACAGAGTCCACGGACTCTTCCTCGATGACTACTGTGGTTTCATCCTTATCCACAACCACCGCAAAGGCGTCATCGAAACCATGACGTGCTTTGATAACAGCATATCTCTGCTCCCAAACGTAGGCTTCGGCACCCTGAATGTACCTGTCAATCTCCATAGTCTATCTACCATTAATAGGCCTTGGCACATTAAATCTCTATAGGGCTGATGTGACAGCATCCAGCTTCTCCCAGAGGATGAGTAAATCTATTAGGGGTGCGAGGCTGGAGTTTCAAACATGCCTTCCTCACGCAGAAACTCTGAGAAATACCTCGCCATAGAAA
>SDNO01000144.1 GCA_004524435.1 Candidatus Thorarchaeota archaeon
AAGATGTCGAACGCATCTATGAAGAAACAATCAAGGAATTCGGAACCATCGACGTTCTTATTGCGAATGCGGGGGTCGGATACTTCCGTAACCTTGAGGATTTTAGCATAGAGGAGTATGATCAACAGATGAACACAAATGTCAGAGGCGTCTTCCTCTGGCTGAGAAAGGTCCTTCCCTTGATGAAGGAGAAAGACAGCGGACAGATCATTGTGACCTCATCCAATCTGGGACTTGATACCTCCGCTCGTGCAAGCATCTATGCCGCGACGAAGCATGCAGTCCAAGCTATGGTCTGGTCGCTCCGCGAAGAGCTTCGTGGAACAATGGTCAAGGCTGCTACAATAAACCCAGGCTCGGTTTCCACACCTTGGTTCGATGGCAAGGATGTGGACAGGTCGAAAATGTTGACCCCGCGAGATGTAGCACTGGCTGCTCGGCTGATCATTGATCAGTCAGAGACAAGTGATATTGATCACATACACTTGCTGCCGAGTAGAAGAGGATAGGTCAGATAATCTCTGAGAAAAGAAGATGGTGCGAGGCGGGTAAGAACCCCAGCCTCACTGTGGCTTAGGATGTATTATGCGTAGAGCCGTTCGAACTCTTCACCTTGACTCTGAGCCTGTTGCTTGCGCATGCCGTCAACTTGCTCTGCCATCTCACGGAGTCGCTTGCGGATATCCTCAGCCTGGTCCTCCAATTCAGACACATCTATGTCTACGTCGTATAGTTTCGCAAGGGCCTTGAGGACCATTGATGCGCCCTTTGGGTCAGGCATCACTGCAACTGCAGGGGTCAAGAGGGCAAACCCGGTCATCTCACGTGAGAGAGTCTCAGAGAGAATGGAACCTGCAACACCAGTGATGATACCTTTCTTGAGCATCTCCAGCTCATTCCCCTCGGAGAGCTCCTTCATCTTCTCTACTTCTGACGCATAGAGGACCTTTCGATCCGAGGGCATGCCTCTTACTGGAATGCCATCAAGAATCACCGTTTCCTGCACGCCTTGAGATTTTGCCCAGTCAAGCAGGCATGAACTCACATGATACATTCCTTGTTGAGCAACTGGGACCTCTGCAGTCACGACTATCAGATTGTGTTCGTCAGACGCATGGATTCGGAAGGGATGCTTCAGTTGGCCCTCCAGAAACACAGCAGCTGATGGGATAAATTTGGATCGTAAGAATGCGACTTCTTTCATATCAAACTGTTCGATTATTGTATTGGCGGCTATTGTTCCGACTAGTCCACTGGATGGAAAGCCGCATATCATCAGAGGTTTCTCAGCCTTTATGTCTTGGACTTGGACAACCTTCGCATCAGGTGCGCCAAGACTCTCATCACATTTGTCTGTGTCATTCATTCAGTGTGTTCCCCGTATTAACTATAGTTTGGAGTGCTTTTTAGATGTTTGGCTACCGTCGATGGAACGATAAATTCCGACCTGCAGCATACTCAGACTGATTCAGGTACCCAAGCTCTCATAAAGCCGGACTTTGACTTAACAATATGCAAGATTTATTGATGGATTGGTTTTCAATAGCCTTTATCGCGATTCTCTTTATCGTCCTAGTTGGATACATATGCTACATGTCAGTCATCAAGGGCCCGGCAAGAAGGCCCGAGACTGGGAGGCCAATGAGGACGAACGGGAATGAGATCTCCGCAGCGAAGGGAGCCGAAGGTACCTACGCAACGGGCCAGCAGGTGTCAACAGCACCACCTATGCCAGTACACGGCAAGACCGAACGTGAGCCCACATCGTCCTTCGAGGACTACACTGAACAAGAAACTCCTGAGGAAGAGTAGAGGACATCTAGGTTGTTGAATCAGTAAGAGTTCTGCTATGCCCACACTTACGTGGGAACAACTCTTCTTCTTCTTTCTTTTTTCTTGGTTTGTTCTAACCCTGCTGTAGCTATTATGCAGTATGGACTCAGACTGATTCCGTAGAGCCTATACTCCGGGTATCAGCGAAGAGAATCGACCGGAGAATGGTGGTTTCCAGTACGATTGTTTTTAAGGAAACAATACGTGTGCGTACCCAGTACAACCTGACTGGATAGGTTGGATACTAGTTTGGAGATAAACAACAATGGGCGATGCTAAAGACCCGATTGCCAAGCGCATTAGAAAGAAGGCGGCCAAGGACATCAAGGGCGGCTTTGTCGGCAAGATCACGCACTACATACCTGGATGGCATGGATACCAAGAGAAAGAGGAGCGACGTGCAGCCGATAAGGTACTTCGCGAGTTCCTCGCAGACCAGCTCCGACTCGTCAAGCAGGACCTGGAGAAGCTGCAGATGATGGTCGTCGATTATGACTTGACCAAGACTTGGGAGACCTTCGACAGAATGCTAGCTCTGGCAGACAAGATTGAGTCATCAATCCGGTACGCAGACTACGGCTACGCATCTTGGGGTTCCAAGGAGAAGATCAATGAGAAAGAGCTCGACAGGATGTACGAGTTCGATGCAACGATCATCCTGGACATCGGCGAAATCAACGAGGTTGTTGAGCAGTTCTTGGACGATATGAACCAAGGCGAGTTCGACGATGCCTGGCAGTACACCTATCGCATGTGGCAGATCATGCAGCGCCTCGAGGAGAAGTGGAACCAGCGCGAGGGATACATGAAGGGCTATCAGGACTAGAATACGCACGGTTGGGGACTTGTCCCCACCACTCTCTTCTTTTTTCAGTATCTTTGAACATGACTCGTTAGATAGCTAAGTTTCTCCTATATTTGCTGACGAGACTCGAGTCCATAAGATGAAGCATCAGCCCACTGTTGTACCACAGTATTCGCAGGTTACCTTTTTCCCCCTGCTGAGCAGTTCGGCCATGCCAAGGCTGTATTTGGAGCCACACACCGGGCATAACCACACACGGCTTTCCGAAGGCTGACCCGCACCAATATCCACGTTAATCTCGTCCGCAAGTCGCTCAACCCAAGAAACGTAGGTGGGCTGGTTGAGAGCTGCAAAGAGGTTCTGAGCCTCCTCTAATAATGGCCGGGTTTCATCTAGACGACCAAGACCCCGATAGGCCTTTGCCAGACCAAACGCGTTCCAGGCAATGAACCAGTTGCTTGCAACATTCTTGGCTGCCTGAAATCCTGCTTCGAAATGTCCTGCTGCAGATTCATAGTCCATCTGATAAGAGGCAATCTCACCGAATCCCCAGCTGGCGGCCGCTTGGTACATGGCAATATTCTTTGACCGTGCCATGTTCATGAGGTTTCCATAAAGTTTGGATGCCTTCTTCATGTCGCGCATGTTTAGAGCAGCGTCGGCCATCACACGCAGTGCCTCAGCCGAGCGTGCAACAAGACCCTCCTTCTCGAACACCTTTCTAGCCTTCTCTGCCTTTTCCTTACTCTTCTTGTATTCACCTGCTTGGAATTGACTGTAAGCCTCATCCAAGTACTTGTCACCTTTTCCAGACATAGCTCATGGGTTGTGCATCTACCATATAAAGCACTTGAGACAAGAGCTGAAGACGGATGAGGGTTGCACATTCTCTGTTTTCATGCCTGGATGAACAACCAAAAAGCCATATGCCACAGAAAAGAAGAATCGAAGATTCAGCAGGCGGTAGAATGGCACGGCCAATGGAGGGATGATTCGTTTCTCGAAGCCCAGTCTCTACCGCATTCTCCCGAACTGAGAAGCTGCAGGCTTCTTCATGAAGCATTATTCTTAGATGAGATTAACTTGAAAGAGGAGTGTGCCATGTGCTCACTTGCATCGCTTTCGATAGGTTGGACTCTCATAACTCATCTTCGAATCGGATGTATATTGTGGTCAGGGTCTGCTAGAGGTATGTTGCGGTGGTTTCCACCCAGACCGTTAACGGAGTAACACGAGAAGCGATATGGCTCTAGTATCGCTGCAAGATACTCTGCTGATTCCACTAGGCTTTTCCAACTCTCAGAAAAGGCATGTCCCTTGGGAGCACGTACATAGACGTCAAAATCGTGGGGAGCATAGGTGGGAATCCAGCCAGCTAGATCGGCAAGAGTGAAGAGGTGGGGTACAGCCAGGGGATAGGTTCGTTCCTCGAACATGACATACGGCCAGTACGGTTCTCTATCTGGATGCTCCTCTGGGAGTCCCGAGCAGCTCTCCTTTGTCCAGAATCCGAGCTCGTTGAGTCGGATGATATGAGGCCGGATGAAATAGTCAACATAGTCGATGAACTTGTCGACCACGGGCGGGGGAAGGTAAGATACAGCCCACATTGCCCGAAACCATGTCTGAGCATGGCTTCCCCACACTACTCCGGGGTAGTGTCCTTGCTCAATCCGACCTCTATATCCCCTGAGTCGCTCCCCAAGGTCCAGTGCAACTGAGGCAAGCCGCTCCCATCCTGAACCAGACGGAGAGGGCGAGCCAGCTTCTTCATTGATCTGCGAGCCGGCATCATGGGCGAGGATTATGTCGCCGTGCATGTCCAATGCACCGGTCCACCGGGCAGCATGAGCGAGAGTGAATGCATGTGCCTCACATCCCGGATAGCTTGTGTGATCGAGTCGCAGGTAGTCAGGAGATTCATGTTTCCTTCCAACTAGCGAAACCTCTAGGACTGTGAATCCTGCCCGTTCAAGAGCAGATACCATCGTGGTTTCGGAGTGACCACTACTACTACTCATCCCACTCAGTCTATTGTTCAACCCACCATTAAGTCATTCGCATCTTCAGCCAGCAGAGATAGCAGCGATTTCTGAAGTATGTATGACACGGTACTATATACCGTCTTGTCCAGTACACCACCGGCGAGCCATATGAAACCGAGAGATCTCCAAGGAGACCATTTCGACCATGACGGTGAATCATATCGCTTGGTGCTGCAAGAACTCCACCGAACGGCCAATATCATCAAGCATGACATCTACGACTCCCTGGAACAGGCTGTACTTCGCGACTGTGGAGAAAGGCTGCAACGCGCAGTAGATGAGCTCTCATACGATGTCTATCAAGGGAGAGTGACTGTTGACTCCCTTGGAGTACTCAAGGCCTTCAAGACTGTGAGCTGCCCAGACTTCGCGAAGAGCCTTGTTTTGAGAAACAGAAGCAGATCGGATCTTGCAAAGGAGCTTCGACTGATGCTCAAGACCTTTGAGAATGTCATCAGACCAAGACCCCTCTCGTGAGTCATCATGCATGTGACAATATTGATTAGCTATCCAATACCCTAATCACTCGGTTATCATGAAGGTCACAATGTTAGGCACGGGCACTTCTTTTCCGGATCCGGATCGCGTGCAGTCCGGTGTTATGGTTGAGGCTGATGAGAACGTCATCCTGTTCGACATCGGCTCGGGTGTGCTCCACCGGCTGGTTCAGACGGGCATCGATATCACGAGAATAGAACACCTCTTCATCAGCCATTTTCACGTGGACCACTGTTCTGACTTCATGACTCTCATTCAGAGCCTATGGCTGAGCGGCTATGACAAGGTTCTCCATGTCTATGCGGCATCGTACGCCAAGACCTGGTGGCAGGGGCTCTTCGAGCATTCCTTCGAATACATGAAGGACAGAATCAGGATTGAGCTCATCGAACTTGACCCCGATGATGCTGTGAGCATCGGAAACGTCCGGATTACAACAAGCCCCACAGCCCACGGCGACCGAGACTCGCGGGCATTCAAGGTACAATATGGCAGCAAGACCATGGTCTACACCTCTGACACTGGACCGGATGAGAAGATCACAAGATTTGCCAAAGAAGTAGACCTCCTAATCCATGAATGCAATTGGCTGGATGGTGAGCATGAGAAGGAGGTTCATACATCGCCCTCAGAGCTCAATGATATCGTCAGGGCTAGTGGTGCCAAGACAGTTGTTGTGACCCATGTGTCGCCAGAGGTTGTTGAGCAGGCTGACGAGGTCGTCAAGATAGTCGGTAGA
>SDNO01000019.1 GCA_004524435.1 Candidatus Thorarchaeota archaeon
TACAAGAGCAAGGTACGAAAATGGATTCCGCTTTGAACATAGCGCATAATAGGAGAGGAAATCATCTTCATCTCAGAGTGACTATTGATGATGTGTCGAACTAGGTCGGGCGTTTTCAATCGGTCCGGGATTCAGCAGTGCTCCCTTGTCGGGCTTTTCATGATTATGCTTCTCAGCATCACGCTTTCACACAGTTCTCCAATAGTGGACACGAAACCTTTCAAATCGTCAGTGAACCATACAGCTGTCACCGCTGATGACTATGACGACTTATCATCTGGCGATTTCAGCACTCTCGAACTATCTACAATCAACCTGTCAGTCAGTCTGGAGGAGGGAGATTCCACAGTGGATGGGAGTATGTTCATAGACTATCGAAACGATGCGCCAATGGCGATAAGCCAGATTCCATTTCACATCTACCCTTCGGGCATGACGTACGAAAATCGGCCGGGATCTATCGAAATCTCCAGTGTTGCATGTGTCGATGAACCATCACTAGTTGAGGGTTTTCAGGTTCAGGACGACGATCAGCTTCTCTGGGTAGATCTGACCTCCCCTCTGGATTCTGGCGACTATGTAGCCCTGGAGATCGAGTTCGTGACAACCCTTCCTGACGGAGGATACGAGAGAGCCGGTGAACATGGTTCAGATACTGCGGAAACCCGCATCTTCACCTTCGCTAGTTCCTATCCGATTCCCTGTGTGTATGACAGGTATGATGGGTGGAATACCGATCCATACCTCCCAGTAGGTGACCCGTTCTATTTCGGCATGGCCTTCTATGATTTCTATGTAGAGTTGCCAGAAGGAATGATAGTGGCCGCGACAGGCGACCCCACCGTCATCACGAACGTAAGTGGTAGAGTGACATATCACTACTCGATAGAGGCCCCGGTCAGAGAAGTGACATTCTCAGCGTCACGATATTACCGTGTCGAGTCGGCTCTGTGTAATGATGTGAATGTATCAGCGTTCTATCTGCCTGCGTCTGACGAGGCATGGGAGGAGGATGCCCTGGAACAGGCTCTGCAGGCACTCGAGCTGTTCAATGCAACATATGGCATCTATCCGTATCCTACGCTCAACATTGTTGAACAACACGCATCATATGGTGGGATGGAGTATCCATGCCAAGTCTATGCAACACGTCTCATAACACAGCAAGTCATAGATGGTGATGCCAGTCCATGGTACCTTGAGCTCGTCATTGCACATGAGATTGCACATCAATGGTGGTCACAACTCGTAGGGGATGACTGTGTTGACTGGGGCTTCTTGGACGAAGGTCTCACCTGCTGGTCCCACTCATACTACGCTGAGGTGTACTATTCTGACTGGGAATACTTCCAAGCAGAGCGATACTTGGATACAGTCAGGTCATTCACGGCAAGGAACGGAATCGGTTGCGTCGTCAACGCATCCAACCTTGTTCGACCAGAGTTGACAGGATATGCCGACTATGTCAAGATGCCACTGATTCTACAGAAGCTCAGACTGACCATCGGACTTGATGTTTTCATCACAGGAATCCAGTCGTTCCTTCAGAACTACTACTTCAGAATTGCAACTCCAGTGGATCTCCGCAATAGTTTTGAACTGGCCGCAGGCACGGATCTTGACTGGTTCTTTGTTCCTTGGCTTGACAATGGATACCTACCAGACTACGAAATCCAGAGTGCCGTCTTCGATCCTGAGCAGTCGATTCTTTCCTTCACAGTAGTGGACCTGAACCGAGAACTCAACGGCTACGATTACTCCCAACCAATCCCTATACTCGTGTACGGAGTGGGTCCAGATGTCCTTGTGGAGGAAACCGTTTGGGTCAACGGCTCAGAAACGCTCTCGTATTCGTTGGATTCGGCACCAGAACGAATACGATTGGACTATCACGGTTATGTCTTGGTTGCCCTTGACGAGCAATCTCTGCCTTGGTATGACTTTGAGAACATCCAGACGGCGCTTCCGCTTCTCCCAGTCATCGGCATCGGAATTGTCGGCGTCACAGCAGTATTGATTGTAGTCTTCTACTTCAGGAAGCAGAGAACCTAGTGCGGGAACAGATCAGCATCCCTTCTGTGTCGGCGAGTGTCTGTGGGACAGTCATTCACTACGATTTCCAAGGAACAAAAGAATGCTACAATAGGGTGGGCACACAAGTCCGGGCAACGCAACGCTTGCCGCGCCACCACCTAATAGTACTTGCACGTTGCATTTCGCAGGCCTATTTTGAGAACCTGCGCAGGACTGGCACCGCACGCCAAAGTACACAGTCGACCCATCGTCCTCATGTGCCCGAACATAACCGGGGCTCGTCTCTAGTTAAAGCTACTGGTTCGCCAGCAGCGGCTTATTCAAGCCCTCATATACGGGGCGTGCATATCTGATAGGTAATATTAGTTCCTATCAATTGTATAAAAGATTTCGCTATTCGAACCCTAGCTCTCTCCCACCAGAAGAAACTCAAGCTTGAAGTAGTCCGATTTGGCGCGGACCACCATCTCAAGAACCAAAAGGATGAATAGAGCGAGGCACGCGGACAGCCCTGACCCATCTTGAGATATCTAGGTGAAGACGACCCAGATTTCGATGACTTGAGAGAGCAAATCATCAGTCATGTTGCATACATTGAGAACCGAAATCAGGAATACTGGATTGTAGCCGATGAATCGCCACTCTTGGTCGTGACCCTCCGAACCGAACCAAGCCACCTGTTGGCACCCGTTGGCACTCGACTGGGTCACATTCATCCAGTTGTGGAAGATCTTGACCCGGATGATCTACCCATCCTGCATAATGTCTTGCGGAAGCTCGGGCGAGATGAGAACCTGATGTATCTTGTGTACGACACGGTTGCGGACAGACACAAGCGGATTCTCGGAAGCCTCCTCGCTATGGGTTTCGAGATCTTCGATACATACGTTCAGATGATGCTAGAACTAGATGAGGAGTTTCCCGAGCCAGAAGGCCTCGAGTTCATACCGGTAAAGACAGGCAAGAGGAGTGGGATGCTTGAACTCCAGGTCGAGTTCTATGCTGGCAGTGGTGATGAAACAACGAAACAAGTCATGAAGACTGTGGCAACTCTTCCTCAAGAGTCCCTAGACATCTACTATGATCCGAGAGCGAGTTTTCTAGCAGAACGCAAGGGAGAAGTAGTCGGCTTGGTCGGGGTGGGCATCCAGAGAGAGCTCCTCAGCTCCATGGCGGTCTCCCCAAAGCATCGGGGAAAAGGATATGGCCGCAAGATTCTCCATCACGCACTGAACAGAATGAGAGAGCTCGGATGTTCTAGATGCTACCTCCGAGTTCACAGTGACAATACGCCGGCAATGAGATTATACGAATCACTGGGATTCGAGGTCATCAGAAGAGGCGTCACAGCGATCCTGTGGCTTGGCAAGCATCCGAACAGATGAAGCTGCCCCGGGGCTCAATGAAGAGAAGAGGTCACCTTTTTATCCGGAGAACCCAGCCAGCTTCAACATGAACAACCGGCGGCAGAATCCTCAAATGAACATTCAGGAGAGCCAAAACGGAAACAACTTGGTGAAGTACTTCGTCCATGGCATCCCTTTTGCGATTCTCTCGGTCCTCTTTGTATACGTACTGGACTTTGTCCTTCTGATGATGCTGACAGGTAGTCCATCCGGTGTTCTCATGCTCGCATTCGTGATACTTCTCGGATACTTCCTCACAATCGGTGCGGTCAATATCGTGGCAGCAGAGCTGGTATGGGGCATCAGAGCTAAGAGAAGCGTCAAGAGTTTCCTAGGACAGGGGTTCCTTTTCACCGTGATGCTCTTCCTGATAGATCCATTCCTTTACGCCGTGGTCTTTGCATTTACCGCCACTTTGATTCTAGACCTTGTCCTCCTAACGGTCTCATTTGTCATTCTGGCATTTGTTGGAGGGTATATCGGGCGCAATATTGCAGTTGAGTTCGTTGGAGAACGAGAGAGGTCAGACGAGCTAGCGTCTATCCACGATAGGCAGATGACATGCCGTCACTGTGGAGCCCAGACAACAGTGAAAACCTTGGAGGTCGAAGAATCAGGGGGGTTCACCTGTTCAGAATGTGGCAGATGGAATCAAGTCAGCGACCGTGGCCCCTCTATTGACTAAAACGCGAGTCTGTCTAGAGAGCCCTTATTAGGAGCGAGCGTCTCAGGCTTCGGGGGAGATTGACTTGGAAGTCGAACCAAAGAAAGAAGGACGACATTTCTATAAAGTTCAGCAGAAGCTGGTCGCAGCGAGACCGGTCTACGAAGTCTATGACGAGGAAACGGGCGAGAAGGTAGCAGTGGGCAGACAGACATGGCTCAGCTTCCTCCGCTCAACCGTCAATTTCGAGGACCCGGAAGGAAACAAGATACTCACCGCAAAAGGTGGTTTCTTCGACAAGACATTCCACCTCTTAGATCCTTCGGGGAACAAGATTGCAAAGATCACTCGTCCCTGGATCATGTTCAGAAAGCGATTCACCATGCACTATCGCGATGAAGAGATCCATGCCCAAGGTGGCATCATGGCTTGGGGCTTCGAGGCTGTCAGTCGATCAGGACACTTCGGGTTCAAGCTTGATAAGAAAATCATTGCAGTTCGCGACCAGTTCCGTGTCGAAGTTGGGGACTACATGGACTGGAGACATGCAGTCGCTTCAGCCATTGTAGTTGATAGAATCTTCTTCCGGGGCAAGGGTTGTGGCTGCCGGCTTATATGTTGCTTCGCATT
The DNA here is from genome assembly GCA_004524435.1 of Candidatus Thorarchaeota archaeon. Taxonomy (GTDB): domain Archaea; phylum Asgardarchaeota; class Thorarchaeia; order Thorarchaeales; family Thorarchaeaceae; genus TEKIR-12S. The sequence goes on from SDNO01000019.1 coordinate 4,735, forward strand.
CTTGGCGGTATTTGTAGCATTGATTTTCGCCAGCATGCTCATGGGCCCATAATCATTCCCTCCAGCAAAGAAGGGAACTGGCGCTAAAGGGGAACTCATCTTTCCCCCCTTCTTCTTTTTCCTCTCGAATCGACTCAGAGTGTCCCAAAGAGCCTCTCCAATGACTTGGCGAAAGGGCCACCAACATTAATCTGGGATTGTTGGTAGCTGAGATCAACCGTCAGTCTGTTTCGCCTTGTCCTTCCTGAGAATAGCTGCAATATCCAGGAAAGTGTCATCAATCCGCATCTCTATGTCCATTGCGTTGACCAAGGGGGGAGACTGGTCAGAGTCAACACCTGGAACATACTCAAAGATATCTCTGAGTTTCCAGTTCTGATAGTTGAAGAGCTTAGCCAACGGAAGCTCCATCGGACAGGCATCCTGGCATTGGCCACAGTTCACACATGAATCGGCAATGTGAGCAAGCCGCGTCAAAGGGAATGTAGCACTCGGCGGTATCTCGCCTGCCTTGACGAAGTTTCTATCGGCCTCCAAGAGGCAGTGCTCACAGTAGCAGATTGGACAGGCATCACGACAACCGTAGCACTTGATACACTTGCTGAACTCTTTGAGCCAGTAGTCCTGCCTCTCGTGGAGGCTCATCTCATCAATCGGCTTGAAATCTGTCTCTCGTGCTACCGCTGCCCGTGCTTGCTCGGCTTCGTCCTTTTTCTGGCGTATTTCGAGCTGCTCTGTACTCGGTTGCTTGGCCTGGATGTACTCTCCGTCAAGCGCCTTTTCGAAGAGCGCGCGGCCCTTCTCACTACAGATCTGCACGAAGGTGCTCTTCTCTTCCTCACCCTCGGTCCCCCACTTGCCACAGGCGAGGTCTGCAAACACTGGGATATTGACTTCGCACCTTCTACAATTATCGCGTCGGCCGTATCCCTTCTCCTCAAGCTCTGTAAGGTCCATTGTCTTGGAACTCCCGTCCTTTAAGAAGATCGTGAGTTTGCCATCATCGATGTCTTCGCCCACAACATCGTCAGGGTCAACGCCGAATTCCTCAACCAACATAATCTTGGTTCTTGATGGAGGAAGCGTACCGGTACAGTTCAGTCCAATGAGAGTCACATTGTCCCGATTAATCTGGCTTCTCTTCTCCAGCTCAATGATTGCTCGTATGTCACAAGGCTTCCCAACTATGATGAGCTTCATGTTTGATGCGCCATCGAGGTATTCCTTGACGAAACGTGCGATATTTGGTGCCGTCGAATGAAGCGACCCAGCCGTATCAGGAAGACGCTCGGGTCCAGTAAGTAGAGTAGGAACGGCTGCAAACCTGTCACGATTCGGTGATTGCACCGTCACCACGCCATCAACCATGGATTGCTCCAAAGCGCATTTCAGGAGAGAAGTCACTACCCCGCCCGATTCGGCTATAGCAAGGATATCTTCATCAACCGAGCGCGCTATGTACATGTCATCACTCATTCAATCACCTCAACCTCTACAGCACAAACCTTGTACTCAGGCATTCCGCAGGCAGGATCCAGTACGGGATTTGTTATCTTGTTTGCACTTGACTCACTGAAATGGAAGGGCAGGAATATCACACCCTCAGGGACATCGTCAGTCACCCGAGCTTCCACTTGTATGCTTCCTCGACGTGTCCTCAGGACGATATTGCTTCCTGTTGTGATTCGCTCCGCCACTGCATCCTGCGGGTTGATCTGACAATAGCCGGCCGCTATCTCGTCATCTAGCTTTGGCGTTCGACGAGTCATAGTCCCAGTATGGTAATGGAAGATGCTTCGCCCCGTCGTGAGGTAATAGGGGTACTCATCATCGGGCACCTCCGCAGGGGGCTTGTAGTCGACGACTTGGAGATGACCCAACCCATCTGGCGTGTTGAACTTCTCTGTGAAGAAGGTTGAAGTGCCCGGGTGTTCTTCAGACGGGCAGGGCCACTGGATGCCTCCAGGTGTCTTGTCGAGCCTCTCGTAGGTGATTCCTTTGTAAGTCGGAACGCAGCGACGGATCTCCTTCAAGACATCTTCTGGAGAAGAGAAGTCAAAATGCTCCTTGTGGCCCATTCGCTCAGCTATCTGAGTCACAATCCACCAGTCTGGTTTCGCCTCACCAGGCGGATCAATCAGCTTGGTAATCTTCTGAACCCTACGATCCACATACGCATGTGTACCTGTGCGTTCGATCCATGTGGCTGCGGGAAGGATTACATCAGCCAGTTCGGCTGTTTCGGTGGGAAAGATGTCCTGTACCACGAGCAGCTCCTTCTCCTGCAATGCCTTCTTCACATTGTCGGTGTCCGGGATAGCCATCATTGGATTCGTTCCGATAATCCAGAGGTATTTGGTCTGGTCGACCAGTTTCGTATAGGTCAGACCTGGCTCCCTCGGTAGGCCTTCAACTTTCCACAGGTCTTCGAAGGTCTCTGCAGCTCCGGTTCCCACCTTCTTGAATCCGGGGTAGAACACGTTCAGACAGCCCATGTCGCCGCTTCCCTCTCCGTTGATCTGTCCACGGGTGGGTGATAGACCCGTAGCTGGCCTGCCATACTGACCAGTAATCAGAGCAAGACTCGCTAGAGCCTTGATTCCGTCGGCCCCAGTGGTGTGTTGGTTCAGTCCTTGATTATAGAGAACTGAGGCCGTCTTCGCTTTCGCCAGGCACTGAGCGGCCTCTCGTATGAGATCCAAAGGAACTTTCGAGATGTCGCCTAAATCCTCCAAGTCCAGTGACGCAAGATGCTTGCGAAGCTCTTCAATTCCCGTTGTTCGTTCCTTGATGAACTCTTTGTTCTCGAGGCCTTCATCAAGGACAATCTTCATCATAGAGTTGATGAGGGCAACATCTGTGCCTATCTTCAGCTGAAGATGGATATCGGCCAGTTCTCGTGCCGTGACAGTATCTCGAGGATCGACCAGTATCACCCTCGCTCCCTTTTCTTTGGCCCTCATGATCCTCTTGGCCATCATGGGAAAGGTTTCTTTGGGATTGATACCCACCAACAAAAAGCAGTCCGCTGTTTCAAGATCAATCTGCGATACAGGCATCACTCCCGAACCCACAGTCGGTCCTAGGCCAGCGGCAGTTGAGGAATGACACAGGCGACCACAGTACTCAACGTTGTTAGTGCCCATGACAACCCGTGCGAACTTCTGAATGGTGTAGGCATCTTCATTGGTGTTCTTACCAGACGCAATAATGCCGAACTCGTTGGGCTCTGCTGCCTTTAGCTTCTCAGTGATCAGTTCGAAGGCCTCTTCCCAAGTGCTCTTCACGAGCTTCCCATCCTTCCGAATGAGCGGTGTCTTCAGCCTGTCCTCAGCATAGAGGAATTGATACGGATTCCGTCCCTTTGGACAGTTGCCACCCTCGTTGACTGGATGCTCCGCCCACGGTTCTTGGCCAATCACCGTTCCGTCTTCGATGACAACGTAGATTCCGCAACCGCAGCTGCAGTATGGGCAGATTGTTGGCTCATACCTGGGCATGGGATAGCCTCCTCAATGGGTTTGGACCCAGCTCTTTCAGCTGATCCACAAAATCATTGACGACCTCTGCAAACTTCGTAGACTCCGAAGCAGAGACCCACTCTAACCGCAATCGTCTTGGGTCTATCCCAATGGTCTCAAGAAGGGGTTTCAGCATCATGTATCTTCTTCTCGTGAGAAGATTCCCTGTGCCGTAGTGGCAGTCTCCAGGATGGCACCCCCCTATGAAGACACCATCTGCTCCCATCAATAAGGCCTTGATCGGGAAAGTTGGGTCTATGCGACTCGAGCAGTTGACTCGGATAGCATGGATGTTGGGTGCATATTGAATTCTCGATGTGCCAGTTAGATCTGCGCCGGCGTAGCTACACCAATTGCAGAGGAATGCAACAAGTGTTGGTTCAAAGGATGTTTCTGACGTTTCATTTCCGCCCCGATTAGCATGTCGATTGAAAGGCGAGATTTAAGTGTTATTTTGGTAATTGAACGCCAACCACATGTTACAGAATGTAACTTCGTTGTCTCGAGGGTTCAACCGCCACTTTGCACCGTTACTATGAAGGTGCCCCACGAATCAAACCTGAAAAACCGGTTCTACATCCCGAACAATATGTTCAACAATTAGAGCAATATCTCAGCAAGCCTAATAGTATGGTGAGGTTGATCTTGGGGGCTTCGTTTGCCCATGTGTGCCGGAGAGCACCAGAGGAGATAAACAGAACCTCATACATTGATATCAAGAGGAAAGCAATGATGTGGAGGAGGAAGGCCTTAGCACCTTTGTGCATGCTGATCATACTGTCACTCAGCACGAGTGCAAATACGCTAGTACATCTAGGACCGCTTGGAAGCCCCGAAGCCGCTGGATTGGTTTCACAGGATACTCTGGAACCAAGCAGCGTATCGGTTGACGGAACCATAGTTGACAACTACGCCAACTTCAGCTATACAATGTTGTATGACAACGCCGATTCAGACACAGATCGGGAGGTCTCATGGCTGTTTGGGCTTCAGAGTGGTCTACGACTGAGCAATATGTGCATTGCTCTGCACGACCGGGTCTATTGGGGAAGGGTGGCAATCGAGCAGGAGGCCATCGACACTTACAACGAGAGTGTTGCACTAAACGAAACCGCAGTTCTTGTCACGCGCCAAGCTGGCGGATATCAGGTTGACCTCAATGTTAGGAACAATACGGAGGCGGTTCTGACTGTTTTCATTGAAGGGCTTCTCACTCGAAGCTCAGGACGCTATGACCTGGAGCTGCCTATTTCCAAGCAGGCCCCCATCGAAGCAGCCTTCGACTTGGATATTTCGATTGTGTCACACTATGGGGACATCATAGGCTACTTAGTTCACGGGATATCCGGATTCTCGGCAACCCCTGTGACACATGGTCTCAGGATAGAGTACGAAGACATGAACACGGTCATCCCTAGTGAGCTCGCCATTCAGTATGCAACTGAACGCCAGACAGGAGGTAGTCAGTTACTCACATACAACAATGGCTCGGAAAACTTCTTCGTGTATCTTCTTGCACCGACAATCACCGAGATAGATGACGTAAAACGCAGGCAATTCGTGTTCGTAGTTGACACCTCAGGCTCGATGGGAGGAACCCCTATGGAGCAAGCGAAGATTGCATTCAGCGCCATGGTTGATGATATGCAGCAGGATGATCTCTTCAATGTGATTGAGTTTGACGACGATGTCCAGCCCCTGTGGGTGGAACCACATCAGGCGAGCACCACTGCCAAGACAGAGGCCAAGTCCTGGATCAATGGTCTCACTGCAGACGGCTCCACCAATTTCTATGGTGCAGTTGTTGATGGACTAGACATGTTCACGTCAGGTGATAGTACGAAGGTGATGCTTGTGCTCTCCGATGGGCAACCAACATCAGGCTACAGCACGGACCCGGATACCATTCTAAGTGCTGCAGCGGAGGCAAACGATCTTGGAGTCTCGGTTTCTACAGTGGCATTCGGGTCAGGGGCCGACGAGGGGCTGATGGCGAACCTCGCTGCCGAGAATAACGGCTTCTTTGCAATCATAGAGCCCTTCGAGGATGCTGCGACACGGCTTATGGACTTCTACAGGCTCTTCTCAACACCCATTGCTGACTCATATGATATCGAGTTCACCGGTGCCTCGGAGGTCAACTCCCTACAGCCACTGGGAGACAGTCCGTTCTTCAATGGCACAGAGGTAGTCGTTACGGGTTGCTATGAGGAATCTATCAGCATCAGCACCTCAATCGACTATTCCACAGGACCTGAGCAATACACTAACAGCCACGGAACCGGTGACACAGACAAGCCACATATTGAGAGATTGTGGGCTCAACAGAAGATATCATGTCTACTGAAACAGGTCAGCCTTGAGGGATTGACCCCGCAGCTTAAGAGTGACATAACAGACCTTGCTATGAGTTACGGTCTTGTCGTAGAGGGCTACACTGCGCTGATCCTCACGGCCTATGAGGTGACAGATGATGGGGAACCCGCACCGACGACTGGTAGCACATACACAACTACCACTACGACCACGGCAACGACCACCACAACGGCAACAACCGCTCCGGCAGATTTTGCACCGGCCCTGCTGTTGAGCTTCGTGCCAGCAATCATCATTGGTGCATTCATCGTGATTGCGATCCTTGCTCTGAAATGGAAACGATAGAAAGTGCGCGGTGCCCGCCCCATCTCCGAAACCCATCTACTGGGAAATCTGCGGTAAGAGAGTCACAAACCGGAGGCAGCAAAAGAAACTTGTAGTAGCAGGGCCTTTCTCTGGTCTTGAAGAGCCCCTTGGAGGAATCACTGCTGACTCCAGATTCAAACACGAACCTTGGCCCTGATGAGCATGCGGCAGTTGTGAAGAAAGGATATGACAAGATTGCCACAGCGTACAACGAAAAGCGAGGCATCTTTGATAATATGAAGGAGATAGAGGAGTTCCTATCCTTAGTACCTGATAATGGCACAGTCTTGGACGTGGGCTGTGGAGGAGGAGTCCCTGTCCTCAAAATGGTAATAGAGCGAGGTTTCTCTGCAACAGGCATCGATTTTTCGAAAGGGATGTTAGAGATCGCAGAGAAAAATGTGCCAGAAGCAGAGCTAGTTCATGGTGATGTAACAAAGAAGGACTTCCCCAATGAGTCCTTTGATGGAATCATTTCTACGTACGCGATCATCCATATCCACAGGAGATTTCATCCAGCCCTCTACTCAAAGGTGTACAGATGGTTGAAACCTGGTGGAGTCCTCCTTATCAGTACAGCCTCGGATGAAACCGCAATGGACTATGCCGCAGAGGATTACTTCGGGGAGAAGATGGTTTGGAGTCATCCAGGTGCCAATGATGTCCTTCAGATTATGCGCGATGTTGGATTCAAGATTGTCTTTCATAGGACCGTCACGTCGGGAGATGAAACGCACCTTTGGATACTTGCCAAGAAGGCGTAGACTGTGTCTGCAACTTCCGGCAGGGAGTTTTCCGAACGATATGTCTGCGTCCACTGATTGTACCCCCGCATATTGGTCAGTAGAGCTCCTCCTCAGTGACTCTCAGGTCAACTGGTACTCGCGCAAGACAAGCCGGACAAATATCTGGAACTCAGCAGATGTAGCGATCTTCTGTGAGAGTACTTCCCAGAAACCGAGAAAGGGAGGCATTGTTATATGTCGGTTCCTCTATTTGCGAAGCGCTGAATCATCTCAAGGAGTAAGCAGATATGACAGAAGAAACACAGGTCAAGCAGGTGCCAACCGATAAGAAAGAGAGGCTAGGTTGGTATCTCTATGACTTTGCTAACACCTCGTTCACCGTGCTCATAGTAACTGCGTTGTTCCCCATCTACTTCCGTCTTTTGGTAGGGAATGAAACACTTGGTGATGCAATGTGGGGATATGCCGGCAGTATCACCATGATTGTGATCGCCTTGAGCGCTCCAGTCCTTGGAGCAATCGCAGACTACGGTGGGTCGAAGAAGAAGTTCATGACTGTGTATACTGGGCTCTGCATTGTCTTCAATATGCTAATGATCGGTCTACCTGCCATCCTACCCACTGAAGGAGGACCCTTCTCATTCCCACCTTTCTTGGGGCTTGACATGTGGGTTTGGGCGTGGATCATCTTCATCATTGCAAATATCGGATTCCAGGGGGCGCTCCCCTTCTATAATGCCTGGCTTCCCGAAATCAGCACTGAAGACAACATCGGCCGGATTGGAGGTTATGGCTTTGCTGCAGGCTATGTTGGAGCGATGCTGACGATAATCATAGCTCTTGTTTCAACCACTGTTCTGCAGCTCCCCTACACCTATGCCTTCTTCCTCAGTGCGCTATTCTTCCTAATCTTCGCGATTCCAAGTATACGCTGGCTCAAAAACAGACCTGCAAAACGATTCCCCGGAGAAGAAGGACAGTCTCTAGCACGGCTTGGCTACAACCGAGTCAGAAACACTCTGAAACAGATAGGGAAGTATCAGGGGCTTCCTCTCTTCCTTGTGGCCTATTTCTTGTTCGCAGATGCTATCACAACTGTGATTTACTATGCAGCAATCTTTGGACAGGCAGTCTATGGCTTTGACACAACTCAGACACTGCTCTTCTTTGCAGTCACACAGCTGGCCGCAATACCTGGGGCATTCATTTTTGGATGGGTTGCAGACAAGATTGGTACTAAGAAGACATTGATCTCAACGCTGTTCATCTGGATAGCGGCATTGCTCATAGCGTACCTGTTCGTCGCCTGGGGGCAGCTCATCTGGTGGACCGTGGGCATGATAGCTGGTGTTGGGATGGGTTCATCGCAGAGCACGGCTCGGAGCATGTATGGCCAGTTCATCCCCGAGGAAAAGCGAACTGAGATGTATGGCTTCTATGCGCTCACGGGCAAGTTCGCTGCAATACTTGGCCCATTTGTGTATGGCACAATACTACTCATCGTGAATCCTCTACAGCAGCCTGGACTTGTCATGCAGGCTCATATGACATCAATGCTCGCCATTCTGCTGTTCTTTGTTGTATCGGTAGTGCTGCTGCTCAAGGTTAGGCAACCGGTCAAGGGCGAGGCAAAGGTGTACCTTGAGGACGACATCGTTCCTGGCGAAGTGGTCTAGACCGGGAGGGCTCTTAGCCCTCCTCACTCCCCTAGGAGGTGATGTCCACGACGCCTTCTCGGGCTCTAAGGACCCGAGGAGCCAAGTAGACCATCACAGAGATAGCCAAAACGGTGATGATTGTGCTGACTGGGTGGAGTAGCCAAGTCAGGGGGTATTCGTTCTGGTTCTCTGAATAGACATGGACCCAGACCGTATCTGTGGCCACAATAGCCCATTCCTCCTCTCTCAACCGAAGGGTGAAGTTGTGCTGCCCCAACTCAAGCCCGTCAAGACTGGTCCGAATATAATCCGTCGATGTTGACCCTTCGTCCACGACAGTTCCATTATGATATATCCAGTAGCTGTAGGTTCCAGCTCTGTTGATATTCCACTGGATTCTACCGCCAACCATTCCATGTTCAATCTCAATTGTCGAAGCCGAGCTCGAAACGGGGATCTCTCGATGGGACCGGGGCAACCTGAAGTAGTAACGGTTGGGCACCAAGCTGACATATTCACCGACGGCGTGCTCGGAAACGACGAAGGGACCTGATGTCACCATGCCGTCCTCAGGCCGGGGATTCCAGGTGTTCCAGTTCTCCTCGCCAATAGCGTCCAGGACTTCCTTCGGGAGCAGCGGCATCCGTGCAACGGTTGTGAAATGCCAGTAAGAACTCGAGTTGAATTCGAGGATGAATCGATGGCTACCACTATACAGCACTTGACTCAGATCTGTCAATTCACTCCCGTAAGGATGTCCGGGAGCATCACGGTAGAACTGGAAGGTCCTCGCCGCATCTTCAGAAGTAAGAGAACTCCCGTCACTCCACAGCAGGTCTTCGTGGAGATCGACGACGATTCGAGTTGTGTTCGGCTGAACGCTGTCGATCGAGTAGTCGCTCACCATCCAGGGTATCAGAGAACCGTCAGGTCCTTCACGGAACAGCGGGTCGTAGATCATCTCAAGCACGTTCCACGTATAGGAAGATGAAGTTATCATGAAATTGAGGGTTTCAATATCGAGAGAGTTGCTGACACGGAACGTACCGCCTATTGGTCCGCCATGCGATTCCTTCAGACGGACAAGATACTTCGTCCACCAAGAGGCAGCTCCGGACTCGATAGCCGTCATGTGACCCTCGTACCTGTCTGTGCGATAGGCAGACAACATCTGATTCTCATAGCACACAATCTCTGGACATTCGTATACCCAGATTCGCTGCATCTCGATTGCCGCGGTATAGACGTCGTCATAATCAACCGAGTACAGAAGCTGTTCGCGATACGAGTCATACGTTGCATTCCGGAAATTCGGGTAGTTCCAGAAACTGGTATGCTCGGCATACTCTGACCAAAAGGCGTAGGCAAGCCAATCTACGTCCCAGCCGCTAAATGAAGCCCCCGTGAAGATCATGTCATAGTCTTCATGATAATAGAGCTTGTACTCGGCGGGATATGAGCTACCGGCCGCACTGGCATTGACCCTGAGGGAACTGAGAGTATCAGCGAATTCATTGCAGATCTGCTCTGCAATTGAGCTAGACGATGAATACTCGATCAGAACACTGAAATCCGAGCCATCAGGAGCCTCTCGAACCCCGTCGTCATCTACATCAAGGAAACCTCCTGAGTCTAAGAGTTGGTTGCCGTAGGCGCTGTCGTTACCATAATACGAATAGGAGAGCTGACCTTCGATTGAGAAGGGGTTTATCTTCGGAACGCAGGAATCTAGGGGGACAGAGTATCCATTCCAGATCTCGTTAGAGATCGTCTCTTTGTCCAGGGCGAATGCTACCGCTCTTCTGAAGGCCGTGATGTTCAGGGGGTATTTCACAGTGTTGATAGATACGTATCCATAACCGTTTCTGAGTCTGCTCGTGACGTTAATGTCTTCATCCGTTTCAAGAGTTTCAACAAACTCATGAGGGATGTCGTCACCAATGAGATCGATATCACCATTCTGCAGGGCAAGTGCTTGCTGGTCGAATCCTTCAATGACGTTGAACACCAGCTCATCAACATAGGGACCCTCATGAAGAGCGGACTGTACTTGCATGGACCCACAAGCATACCCCGTTGTACCAAACCAAACAATGAGTATCATCAGAGATGCGACCGCTGACCGAAATCCAGGCCGGACGTGTTTGGTGTGATATCCCAATTTCAAGGGCTTCCGTCCCTCCCTTTGAATGCTATAGAGGCACGTTGACGGACTCTCAGAATCTTCCCGCCATACAATATAGCCACACCCACGAAGATAAGCGTAGCCAAGAGGCTAAGAGGATGTAGCGGCCAGACAATACCCAGAAATGACCTTCCACTGCTATCTTCGTAGACTCGAACCCAGACGGTGTCAGTCGCCTCGATATCATACCTATCCCTCAACTTGAGCGTGTAATTGTAGACGCCTAACCCAAGATCGTCGATACTGGCCTGAACATATCCCCCTTCCACGCTTCCGCTGTCAAGAATCGTTTCATTCGAAAAAATCCAGTAACTGATGGGCAACGCCCCGCTCACATTCCATCGAAGAACATGGCCTTTGGTGCCGTATTCAATCTCCAAAGAGGCTGGAGAACTCACGTATGGCTCCTGAAAATCGAGTGCTCGGAAATACTCTCTGCGCCGCGAGAGCTCTACGAACTCGCCGGACTCGTATTCTGCTACCACAAATGGACCGCTTGTTATCATTGTTTCTGCAGTCGGTTCAGGATTCCAGCTATACCAGTTCTCAACTCCGACATTCTCGAACACATGCTTTGGAATAATCGGCATGTTGCCAACTCTGTGAAGATGCCAATATGACTCTGTACTGAATTCGACCACAACAGTATCAGCATCTTGAGCATAGGCAGACGTCATCTCTTCAAGCGCCTTTCCATGCGGATTCCCCGGTGCTTCTCGATAGTAGTTGAAGGAGAAGGCGACATCAGCAGCAGTGAGCGCCGTTCCATCGGACCAAGTTGCTGTAGTCGCCATCTGGAAGACATACCTGCTGTAACTCTCCGGTAAAGACCCGGGATTTACGTCTATCTCATAGTCTATCGCAAGCCACGGCGTGAGAGTACCATCAGGGGCAACTCGGAGCAATGGATCGTGCAGCATCTGTAGCACGTTCATTGTGTAGGCAGAGGAGGTTGCCATGAAGTTGAAGGTGTCGAGGTCAAGTGGATTACTCCATCGAAACGTACCGCCATGAGGACTATCCTCAGAATCTTTCAGATGGGCTCCGAAGTTGGTCCACCAAGATGGAATGCCACGACTCACATCATTGACATAACCCTCGAACCTATCAGTCCGATATGCGTAGTGCTGCTCATTCTCGTAGCACACAATCACCGGACACTCATAAGCCAAGATTTCCTGCATCTCCAGAGCCGCCTCATGAACATCGTCATATTCCATAGACTGAAGGAGCTGGTCCCTCCAGGAATCGTAGGTGGCATTGCAGAAGTTGGCCAGATTCCTGTAGGGTTCGTCCCGGGATTCAGACCAAAACTCGTAGGCCAGCCAGTCGACATCGAGGCTCATAAAACTGCTTTCTAGGAAGGCCATATCGTAGTCTCCGTGCATATAGAGCCACGTCGGGTATTCCCACACCATGGAAAACTCGCTGCTAATCCCGAGATAGTCAAACGCATCGAGGAAGTAATTGCAGGAAGTGATAGCAGGAGAGGAACTCGGGACACATGCTAGCGCGACACTGAAATCAGAACCATCTGGTGCCTCTCGAAATCCATCCTCGTCTATGTCGAAGAACCCAGCTTGATCTAGCAGTTGGTTGCCATACACGGAGTCATTCTCATAGTAGTTATACGATAGTTGACCCTCGATGGAGAAGGGGTTGATCTGCGGAATACACGAGTCTAGGGGAACCGAATGGCCATTCCACACATCTCGAGAGATGGCCTCCTTGTCAATGGCAAACGCCAGAGCTCTCCTGAACGCTGTGATGTTGAAGGGGTACTTTGCCGTATTGATGACCACGTACCCGTATCCGTTTCTCAGAGAGCTGGCTATCTCGATGTTCTCCGATTCTTGCAGAGTACCGAGGGAATAAGGCGATATATCCTCCCCGATGAGATCAATCTCATCGTTCTGCAGAGCCAGGATTTGCTGATCATCGCCCTCGATGATGTTGTAGACTAGGCGGTCAACATAGGGCCCCTGGGAGGGAAAAGCTTCGGATTGACAGAATACGGGCGGGATATGCATCATGGATATTGCTAGGACGCTAAGCGCGATAATGAACCCATAACGAAGCCTCAGACCAAGATGCACGACTCCAACCCAGACTTGGTAATGCCGCATACCCTATAAAGCGTCTTGTGAGTCCGCATACACATGATGCTCGTGGGAGCCGAAGACGTGAACTCTGTTCACTCAATCTTCTGGCCCGCGGCCTTCGCTGCCTCTCTCGCCACTTCCAAGGGGGGCGTCACATCGGGAGGAACGGGACACTTGTACTCCCGCCCAGCCTTTCTACTCTCGAAATCCTCTTGCACCTTCTCTCGGAGCTCTGACTTTGTGAGGAAATCAAGAGCAGAGACAGCCATGGCTTTGGCCGCGAAGATGAGAGACTTGTGCCCAATGCTCATTCCACACAGAGCGACGTTTTGCCACGAATGATACGGGATGCCGACAACCGTGGTGGCTGTTGTGAATTCCATCGTTGGTGCGACCCAGCTTACGTCAGCAACATCCGTTGAGCCAGGCATCACCTCACCCTCATTCCAGGCATCGGGAATGGTTCTGTCCATCAAGACATCCATGAATTCCTCCCAGTTGGGACGTTTTGACTGGCGAAGGGCAGCAACCTTGTCTTCCCTGGTTATTGTTCCAGCAATCTTCTTTGCGAACCAAATCTCTTCCTTGTTGTACTCAGGAGCACCAATCTCTCTCATGTTCTCTACAACGAGTTGACTGAGTGGTCTGTTGGGGATTACATTGTAGATGCCCTCAAGGAATTGCACATCATGGGTTGTGCGTGCCATCAGATCAGCACCGTCTGCAATCTTCAGAATCCATTCGTAGATGGCGTCCACTTGATCACGTTCTGGCGCCCTGACATAGAACCATGACCGTGCATAGGGAGGAACCACGTTGGGTTGGAAACCACCCTCCTCGATGACGTAGTGGATGCGAGCCTCCTGGACTATGTGCTCTCGCATGTAGTTCACGCCGATGTTCATCAACTCTACAGCATCAAGTGCACTCTTCCCGCGATCGGGCGAAGCGGCTGCATGTGTTGCCACCCCATGAAAATGAAACTTCACCGAGTTGACAGCAAGTGAGCTGTCGAGACCTCCTGTATTGAACCATCCAGGATGATGACTTAGGACAGCATCCAAGTTATCGAAGAGCCCGTCCCTCACCATGAAGACCTTGCCACTGTAGTTCTCCTCCGCGGGGCATCCGTAGAACCTGACTGTCCCCTTGATACCCTCCTTTTCAATGGCCTCTCTTACGGCGATGGCAGCAGCCATAGCGGTTGTCCCGTGAATGTTGTGGCCACAACCATGCCCGGGCATTCCTTCTTCGATCGGCTCCTCATGGCTTACCCTCTTCTGAGAGAGGCTTGGCAGGGCATCATATTCACCCATCAGTCCAACTGAGGGCCCTCCCTCTCCATAAGAGGCAACAAAAGCAGTGGGCATTCCGGCAACACCGCGCTCAACATCGAATCCATGGTTCTCAAGGGTGTTGGCAAGGAGTGCTGACGACTTGAATTCCATTAGTCCGAGCTCTGCGTACTCCCAGATCTTGTCACTGACCTCAATTATCTGAGATTCGTTGTTTGAGATCCAGTCGAGTGCAACCTTCTTGCTCATCTGAAATCACCGCGCTCCAACTGAACTGAGGGAGAAGCTTCCTAATAGTCTATTCACAATCACTGAAGGCGACGACTCAACCTCGAATCCCTATTCTCTTTCGTTGGTCCAATGCTGCGACTAACAGGGTCTGTCTTAAGGTTCTCATAGCAGCTTCTTGAACATATTTTCTAAAGGGCCGCCAGGCACGATTCAAAGACTTGAAGAGCCTTCTCGAAGAGATCTTCATCCATGTTGATTGCGGGGAGGAACCGGATAACGTTCTTGTAGGGCCCTGTGCTCAACAGAATCAGTCCCTTCTCGTGACACATCTTGAGAAGTCTCGCTGTTTCCTCTTTGGCAGGTTCCTTCGTGGTCCGGTCCTTCACGAGTTCAACGGCACGCATGAGCCCCAACCCCCTCACATCACCGACGACCTCATATTTCTCATACCATTCATCCATTCGTGATGCAAGGATCTCTGCAAGCATATTCCCATGCTCCAAGGAGTCGTGGATGGCATCCATCGCCGCCAGTCCAGCAACACAGCTCAGAGGATTACCGATGAAAGTTCCTCCTAGCCCACCGACATGGACGGAATCGAGATACTCAGCTTTTCCGACAACTCCAGATATTGGCAACCCGCCTCCAAGGGACTTGGCTACAGTGATGAGGTCCGGAACTACGTCATAATGCTCGATTGCAAATATTCGCCCTGTTCTACCCATACCGCTCTGAATCTCGTCAGCTATGAAGAGGATTTGGTGTTCATCGCAGATCTCTCGAAGACCGGTCAGGAATTCCTTGGGAGGAACTATGAATCCTCCCTCCCCGATGACGGGTTCAGCAATGATTGCAGCCACAGAATCGGGGGCAATACTCACTTCGAGCCTTTCTCGAAGATACTGCAAACATCTCATTCCGCAGTCCGGATAGCTCTGTCCAAACGAGCAGCGATAGCAGTAGGCGTATGGTACCCTGTGCACTCCTGTTTCAAGGGGAAAGAAACCGTGTTTGTAGGGTTTGACATTTCCTGTAACGCCTAATGCGGCGCGGGTTCTTCCGTGAAAAGCGTTCTGGAATGCAATGACCTTTGGCCTGCCGGTGTGTTTCATGGCAATCTTCAGAGCATTCTCCACTGCCTCGGCGCCGCTATTCAGAAGCACGACCTTTTTCTCGAACTGGCCAGGGGCTGCAGTTGCTAGTTTCTCTGACAGACGAACGTAAGGTTCGTACGGAGTCACGTGGTAGCAGACATGGAGGTATTTGTCCAGTTGATTAGAGATGGCCTCAATCACCTTGGGATGCCTGTGCCCGACATTCAACGACGCAATCCCTGTTGCGAAATCTATGAACCTATTACCATCAACGTCCTCGATGACGCTTCCTTCTGCATTGGCGACAAACAGGGGAGTGACTGTATAGACAGCCTTGGGGACATACTTTTCTGCGGTCTTCATCAATTCGGAAGACTTCGTTCCCGGAATTTTCGTCTTGATTTCAGGCAACTCTTCTTGTACCATAGGATACACCACTAGAGAGTAAAGCAAGCAACCATCAGAAAAGAGTATCGACATTGACACGCTATGCGCCTGAGATTGGATAGGACCTGACGGACTCGTCCAGACAGAGGAGTCTCTTCTGACACCTCCCTTTCCCTATGAATTCCTCACCGCAATAGGTGGTTAGGACGCCACTAGCTTGCCAGCACCTTAGCTGCGATAGAACGCTCTTCTGACTCGGCATTGAGCACGGAATCCCAGCATTGGAGATGAAATGAGAACTAGGAGGCCGTTCTCCGAGATGGAACTTGGTCATGCCTGGTGGCGTAAGACGAATAGGTATATAGTCGGAGCCAGCATTCACATGTAGATTAGGATGGACTCATCAAACAAGCTAATCAGCGCCAGAGAAGCTGTAAAACAATACGTACACAAAGCAGATTGCATATCTCTTGGCGGATTCACGGTGAGCCGGAATCCAATGAGCTTGGTTCACGAAGTGATTAGGCAAGGCATCGCCAATCTGCACCTTGTTATGCACTCAGGTGGACAGGCTCATGATCTACTTATTGGGGCAGGCCTTATTCGAATTGTCGAGCTAGCTTATGGTGCAAACGGCAGATTCGCTTCTACATGTGTGCGTTTCAGAAAGGCCGTAGAAGGATCGAGAATCTTAGTCGAGGACTATACCAACTATCACATGACTCTGAGATTCATGGCTGGCGCCATGGGAGTGCCATTCCTTCCCACTTCATCGGCAATAGGTTCCGACATTGTCAAGCGCTGGGGATTCAGCCAGGATATGAGAGCTCTTGAGGAAGGCCTGCCTGACAAGAAACTTGTGGAGTACTATGACCCGTTCGACGCGAAAGGGAAACCGGTCATCTTGGTGCCTGCTGTCAACCCTGACGTGACACTGTTGCATGTCCAGAAAGCTGCTGAAGAGGGAACGATTTCTATCGAGGGACTGACATTCGCAGACATTGAACAAGCCCGTGCATCGAAACACGTCATTGTTTCCGCGGAAGAAATAGTTTCAGCTCATGAAATGAGAGAGACCCCTTGGAGAAACAGTCTGCCTCACACGTTGGTGGATGCAGTGGTTCACCAACCTTTTGGCGCACACCCGACCGCCTGTTTTGGTTGTTATGACTATGATGCAAAGCATCTGCTTGACTATAGAGTCTTGGCAGAAGATGACAACTCGTATCGAGAGTACATGAGAGAACATATCTACGAGATTGAGTCGTTCAATGAGTATCTGAATCTAATTGGAAAGGAGCGACTGGATAGCCTGAGGGCAATCTCACAGTTCGGGTATGCTAGAAGGTGTTAGAGAGATGCAGTATAGCTCGCTGGAGATGATGACAATTGCATGTTCGA
>SDNO01000203.1 GCA_004524435.1 Candidatus Thorarchaeota archaeon
GTCGCAATCAGCTCATGGAAATCAGCTGCATAACGGCCCTGCTGCATCTGCAGGTAGTAGTATGGCAGCAAGATACTATCAAAATCGAACCGTTCCAGACTCTGCCTGTGCATGGCAGCTGCCTTATCGCCGTGAGCTGTCACCCCTAGGAATCGTACGAGTCCCTCTTCACGTGCCTCGATGAAGGCCTGCAGAGCGCCCTCGGGCCCCATCGCCTTCTCCCAGCCCACCGGATTCGTCAGGCCATGCATCTGCCAGAGATCTACATGTTCGACGCCCAAGGTACTCAACGAGGTTTCCAGGTCTTTCCTTGCGCCCTCGTATGAGCGCTTTCGAGACTTGGTTGCAAGGAAGAACTCATCTCGGTGTTTCTCCATCCACGAAGCAATGCGTTTCTCGGCATCTCCGTACATAGGTGCTACGTCGATATGGTTGATTCCATACTCTAGCAGCAATTCGAGGACACGATCAGCCTCTTTTTGCGTTGCCTCGCTCAGAGCATACCCACCGAAGATAATGCGCGTGCTATTGTGCCCTGTGCGGCCAAATGCCATCTTGGGAATCATCAATCAGTACCTTCTTGACTCTGGATCCATGGATGGCAGAGACCCCTGTCTTCTTCACTCGTCAAGCATCCTGCTATCGACCCAGCCTGTTTCTGAATCTTAGTATGATTATTGTTGCCACCAGCGCAATGGGTATGCCGATACCAATCAATACCAGCTCCATTGGTAGAGGTGGTGCAGTCTCCGTGTCCGTTGTGGTTGTAGACGTTGTCGTACTGGTTGCAGATGTGGTGGTGCTAGTGGTTGTTGTAGTGGTTGTGGTGGTTGTTATCGGTTGGTTCACTGTGACGGTGAAGACAGCAGATATCTCATTGCCATGGATGTCGGATACTACGACCTGGAGGCCGTAGGTCCCTGGCTCCAGAACCGCGATCGACCATACACACCCACTGCTGTCCACAAGGAAGTGCGCTGTGTCGTTGATCCACCACTCTCCAACTCCTGAGAGATCCCAGGCCTTGAGTTGATATGAAAGGAGCTCCCCGTGTTCCAGACTCTGGGCCTCGGGTGCGGCCAGCCAGGTTGGGGGTCTGGTGTCCTCTACATGCACGGTGAAGCTGGAAGACAGCGTGTTCCCATAGGTGTCATTCACGTAGACGATGATCGAGTAGACGCCCACAGCCAGGACTGTATCGTTCTCCAAAAGGCCCCCGTTTGCCACCGTGAAGTGAATCTCAGGCATCACCCACCATGTGTCTAGGCCCGAAGGGTCTGTTGCATTCAGGTTGTACTTGAGGGTTTCTCCATACTCAGACCACTGATCTTCGGGCATTTCTACCCAGACAGGCGGCTCGCTGTCAGTATCTTCAACAGTCACCCGACACACAGAATACACTTCATTGTCGTGACTATCTGTCACTGAGATGTTCAGGCCATAGGTTCCAGAGGTGAGTGTTCCCGATGCCGTGACGGTGCAGGTGCTCGTTGTGTCTAGGTATGTTATTGAGAGGCTGAAACCATCTGTGTCATTGCAGGACCACGAGTCTATCCCTGAGAGGTCATGCGCCGTACACTCGAACTCGACTGCTGCTGGAATCGGGAAGCCATACTCCGGAGAGGGCGGGGTTATCCAGGTCGGCCCCTGAGTATCCACAACTTCCACCGTAAACTCTGCTGTGAGATGGGTTCCGTAGATATCTGCAGCAGCGACATGAATCCCATATGCGCCCACGGGCAGGGAGATCTTATTGGTCACGATGCCATCATCATCAATGGCGAACGTTGTTGTTGCATTTACGCTCCAGCTGGCAATACCCGATGCATCGGTGGCGTTGAGGTCGTATCTGAACTGTTCTCCAACCTCCAGAGACCGATCAACCGGACTCTCCAACCAGGAAGGTGCAGTGGTGTCTTCTACAGTGAGGGTGAACTCCTGTATGAGGGTATTCCCCACTGTATCATTGACCGACACTTGGAGCGGATACCCACCTACCGATAGCGGAATTCCATTGGTGATAACCCCGTCCTGATCGATTTGGAAGCTAGATGTGTCATTAATAGTCCATGTATGAAGACCGGCAGTGAGAGTGGCATTGAGGTCTATTTCGAAATCTTGGCCATACTCTGAGGTTCTGTCAATGGGGGTCTCGTTCCAAGCCAACCACGGAATCCTTGAGAGGGCACAGTCATCGGAGGCCATTCCCGCGGCGACACACTCCCCGTTTGAGCATTTCTCTAGAGAGGAGATGCTGAACATGTTCAGTCCGCAGTGCCAACGATATTCACCGTTCTTGCCGAAGACCAAGAACTGTGAACCCCCGGCCACACCATAGTTCTCCGTTCCCAGAGGTACAACTCCAAGCCCTGCATTGGATAGGGTACTAGTGCTTTCCCACATGTAGTATCCAGAACTGTCCGTGCGAAGGAGCAATAGACGACTTGAGGTTTGACCCACTGCAAGATATCCACCATCTGCACACTCAATCGCATCGACGACGCGTACGTGATCATCGGTACCATAGACTCTGAACCACTTACGTATGCCATCGGGGTCCAAACGCAATAGCCACGACTCATCGTGTGTTCCATCTTCGTAGGCATATGAAATTCCTGACAGCAAGTAGTCACCATCAGCACACCGATAGAGCGACTCACATTGGTCATCTTTGAGGGTTCCAAACCATTTACTCCATATCTTCGTGGCATTCTCGTCAGTCTTCATGACGTGGATATCGGCACCAGAGCCAGAGCCAGATCTTCCACCCGCAAGTAAGATTCCGCCATCCTCTGTTTCACAGACCCCCCTGAAACCAGAAGACTCAGTAAAAGTCTTGTTCCATTTATGCCCCCCGGTGGAATTCACACAGACAAGCCATCCATAGAAGTTAAAGGATGGGTCGAGGCTCCCCCCGGCAATGATGAAGTCCCCTCGCGCCCTTTCAACGATTGCCACGCCATAGTCATACCGTACGTACCCAAGAGTAGAGTTCCAGAGCAAGTTTCCTTCAGAATCGGTTCTTACAACGTACATGTCAGCATAGCCTGCGCCAAACGACCATGTTTCACCCACTATGCAGAATCCACCATCTGCACACTGGACGACGTCATGCCCCTCGTCTATGTCGGCGCCCCCATAGCGCTGCGACCAGATGGGTCCGGAAACGTTCACGCTGCTGGATGCAGCAAGGGATAACCCATTCTGCGGAACAAAAACATCAAGATTTCCTACGTTGTGATGATCCAATATGGGCTCACTTTCAGGTCGTGTGAACGGCGTGAATGATAGAACCATCAGACCAACGAATAACAGCAAAACAACTCTGGCAGCTCGATGAAATGACCAACTACGCATATGCAATCAACCCCTAATACTCCGAACATACTAGTCGGGAGTACCACCCATGCATTCGCATGAATGCTCAATCATACAAAAGAGAAGTGGAGTGTTATAATTCCTGTGTCTTATAGTCCGACAGTTCATATCGGCGCACTGTTTCCTGAGAGACTTGTCGTGTACTCTATACTTTGTTGACAGAGGGTCAGGCTATCCGGCTGTAGCACTATTCATCTGCAATCGCCGTCCAACCTTAGTCCGCTCCGGGCTGAGTATATCATCTCAGCCTGTCCTTGAAGCGCCATAAGATGATGACAATCACTAGAGCCGCTGGGACACCAACGCCGAGAAGAACCAGCTCCATGGGTAAGGGCGGCAAGCCCTCTGTACTGGTTGAGGTGGTCGAAGTTGTGGTCGTGGAGGTTGAGGTCGTTGTCGTCGCAGTGGTTGTCGTAGAAGTGGTAGTCGTGGTTGTGGATTGGTCTATTGTGACGGAGAACACCGCGGAGAGCCAGTTGCCGTAGATATCGTAGACTCTGATTTCCAGTAGATACGTATCCGATTCGAGAGCCTCATTGCTTCTAACACAACCGGCACTGTCTATAGAGAAGTGTGCTGTATCGTTAATCCACCAGTTTCCAATTCCAGAGAGATCCCATGCCTCAAGTTGATATTGGAGTCGCTCTCCATATTCCAGAATCTTATTCTCCGGCGGGGAGAGCCAAACGGGGGCAGTCGTGTCCTGTACTTGGACCACGAAAGAAGAGTAGAGTGTGTTTCCATTGCTGTCATTGACGAACACGGTGACTGAGTACACTCCCACAGGGAGCATTGTATCATTGTGAAGAAGACCCTCGGTTGTGGTTGCAAAGTGGGTCTCGGGCATCACCCACCAAGTGTCTAGGCCTGAAGGATCTGTAGCATTCAGTTTGTATGCGAAGAAGTTTCCATACTCTACCTGTTGGTCCGTGGGTGTATCAACCCACATGGGTGGAACGCTATCAATGCCATCCACACTAACTCGACACACAGAATAGATCTCATTACCACAGCTGTCCATCACAGAGATATTCAGGCCATACGTTCCAGATGTCAATGTTTCCGATGCTGTGATGGTGCAGGTGCTCGTTGTGTCTAGGTACGTTATTGAGAGGCTGAAACCGTCTGTGTCATTGCATGACCATGAGTCTATCCCTGAGAGGTCATGCGCCGTACACTCGAAATCAACAGCCGCTGTGTTCACGAAAGTATACTCTGTAGAGGGTGGGGTTATCCATGAGGGACTCTGTGTATCCAGGACCTCCACTACGAACTCTGCTGTGAGGTGATTGCCGTATGGATCTTCGACCCCAACATGAATGCCATATGCACCCACAGGAAGGGTCATCTTGTTCGTTACAATACCGTCTTCATCAATGGCGAACGTTGTTGTCGCATTTACGCTCCAGCTGGCAATGCCCGATGCATCAGTAGCGTTGAGGTCATATCTTAACTGGTCTCCAATCTCCAGAAACTGATGGGCCGGATTCTGGGCCCAAGTTGGTGCAGTGGTGTCTTCTACTGTCAAGATGAACTCCTGTGTGAGGATATTTCCCAGAGTGTCGTTGACTGAGATCTTGAGGGGATACTCGCCGACGGGCAGGGCCACAGTACTTGTCACAAATCCTTCCTGATTGATGTCGAAATTCGTAGTATCATTTATGTTCCACACGTCTTGACCCGTGGTGAGGGTGGCATTCAGACCCACTTCGAAGGGCTGGTCATACTCTGACGTCAAGTCGACAGGGGTCTCGTTCCACACCAACCACGGAAGTCTTGACAGAACACCATCTTCCGATTCTACACCAACGGCCACACACTCCCCGTTTGAACATCCCTCTAGGGAATAGCCGCGGGACATGTTCAGTCCGCAGTGCCAGCGATATTCACCGTTCTTGCCGAAGACCAGAAACTGCGAACCCGCTGCCACTCCGTAGTGTTCTTCACCGAGCGATATCACTCCGTCTCCAATTGGCGCCAGAGAGCTCGTTGTTTCCCAGACGTAGTCGCCAGAGCTGTCTGTGCGGAGGAGCCATAGATGAAATGAGGTCTCGAATGCTCGACCTACCATGAGATACCCACCATCTGCACATTCAATCGCGTCATAGGCCTGCACATGCTCATCAGCATAATAGGCTCTGAACCACTTCTCTTTTCCATCAGAGTCGAGTCGCAATAGCCATGCCCTCTGCCACACTCCTGCTTCCGTTGGGGTTGAATATCCTGACAACAGATAGCCGCCGTCTGAACACCGAAACAACGAGGAGCAGTAATCCGCGTTTAGGGTACCAAACCACTTCTCCCAGATCTTTGTACCATTCTCATTCGTCTTGATGACACGAATATCGTTTTGAGAACCAGAGCCAGACTTTTCACCCAAGAGCACGAGAGAACCTTCATTTGTTTCACAGACATCCACAAGATTCGACACCTCGGTGAATGTCTTGTTCCATTTGTGACCTCCAGTGGAATTCACACAGA
>SDNO01000145.1 GCA_004524435.1 Candidatus Thorarchaeota archaeon
GGGTATAACACCGACATGACCCGTGTGGCTGTTGCTGGAGAACCGTCGTCAGAGCAGAATGAAGTGTACTCCATTGTCTTGAAGGCACAGACCACCGCTCTAGACAAGGTCCATGCAGGGATGACCTGCGGCGCTGCTGATGGAATAGCTAGAAAGGTCATTGATGAAGAAGGCTATGGCGAATTCTTCACTCACCGTCTAGGGCACGGCATAGGTCTCGAGGTTCATGAGCCGCCATATCTGGTGCGTGGGAACTCTCATGTACTGGAGCCAGGAATGTGCCACAGCATCGAGCCTGGCGTCTACTTAGAGGGCAAGTTTGGCATCCGTATCGAGGACCTTGTGACGGTCACTGACGAGGGAGTAGAATTGCTCACCTACTCGCCAAAGGACCTGTTTGAAATCGAGGTCTAGTCAGAGTCATCACTCTTCGATGCGTCTTCTTGTTCTCTTTTTGACATAATCTCATCGAGTTTCTTGCGATCTTCATCACTCAGGTTCTTCATAGCTTCTGCAGATTGCCTGAGCATCTGGCCCATGATGACAGAGTACACCGCAGGAAGAGCCGTGATTGTCTCGACACGCTCTTCATACTCCTTCTCAGCCAGTTGTTTTGCCTCTCTCAGAGCCTCACGGGTGACTTCCCCTTTTCCTATGCCTGCGCATTCCTTGTCTGTGACATAGAACTTCTCTCCATCGTGCTCTAAGGGGAATGTGCGGCAGGATATAGGCCGCGAGAATCGTATTCTGCAGGCATTGGCCTCCTCATCGAAGAATACACATGCTGTCTGATCGGTGTCCTTCGACAGGGGTTTTCGGAGGGTGCTCAATGTCATCCCCTTCTCTTCCGCCTCTTCAAGATTCAGAGTAATCCCGTGCAGGATGTGATTCAGGTAGTTCTGTGTTGCCCAGCGAGATAAGTCGCCGAAAGTCACATTCACATGAGGGCGAGTGCAGCAGACTCTATCAGGGCAATTCTGTTCCGCACACTTGAAGCTGTACTTCTTCTTCTCGGTCATCTCATGTCACCCAGATTAGTGTCGGGATGTCGCTGACCTCAAGATTCTCTTAATCCTTTCGAACCCGCAACGCGCGTGACACCCTATCCGACAGGTTTATTTTCTGCGAGTCATGGCGCAGGAGATAGCCAATCATGGGACTAGGTTGAGAGAACACGGAGAAGACGCAATGACCGCAGATAAATGGTACAACAACGATACTGACTACGTGCTTGAGCAACTCGATACCTCTCGCAAGGGCCTCTCAACGTCGGAGGCAAAGAGCAGGATCGAGAAGTATGGCTACAACGAACTTGTCGAGACAGGTAAGATATCCCCCCTCCGCATGTTTCTTGAACAATTCACTGACCCGATGGTGATTATTCTTCTTATTGCTATCGTCATTTCAGTGGCTACGTCCTTTCTCCCCGGATCGCACGAGGAGGGCGGTCTTATTGATGCAATTGTGATTCTTGCAATAGTCATCTTCAACGCGGTGTTCGGTTTTGTCCAGGAGTATCGCTCCGAACAGGCGCTTGAGGCTTTGAAGCAGATGGCAGCCCCCAAGGCTCGGGTGTTAAGAGATGATCTCTGGCAGGAAATTGACTCTCGAGATCTTGTACCCGGCGACATTGTCGGATTTGAGTCCGGTGACAAGGTGGCTGCTGATGGACGGGTCATCAATGCAGTGGGACTCGGAGTCGATGAGGCTGTGCTGACAGGGGAGTCTGTTTCAGTTCGGAAGGTCGACGACCCGCTGAACGTTGAGAACCCATCTGTTGGTGATCTGCAGAACATGGTGTTCCAGGGAACCACAATCGTTTCTGGCAAGGGTCGAGCTGTCGTGACTGAGACTGGAATGCAGACCAAATTCGGCGAGATAGCTGAGATGGTCCAAGAGAGCGAGAAGGAGATGACACCCCTTCAGGAAGACCTTGCCGATCTTGGTAAGAAGCTCGGAGTTCTGGTTATTGCTCTGTGTATCATTGTGTTTGCAGCCGAATTCATTCGACAGGTATCGGACAGCTGGATTGAGGAGCTGATGGCCGCAATTGCTCTAGCGGTTTCAGCAATTCCTGAAGGGCTACCTGCAGTTGTCACCATCACTCTTGCTATTGGCGTTCAGAAAATGGTCAAAGAGAATGCTATAGTGAGACGTCTTCCATCGGTTGAAACCCTTGGCTCTACCACGGTCATATGCAGCGACAAGACTGGAACTATAACCAAGAACGAGATGAGCGTGCGTGCCGTATACACTAATGACAAGACCTTCGAGGTCACAGGTGTTGGGTATAACAAAGAGGGTAATTTCCTCGTCGATGGGGAACCAGTCAACCCTCACTCAGACGAGCATCTTGTCAGACTGCTAAAGATCGGCCAGCTATGCTCGAACTCTCTCCTCCAACCAGACCCTGAGGGGAATGCGGATTGGAGCATCGTGGGTGACCCGACGGAGGCTGCTCTGCTTGTTGTTGCAGAGAAAGCCGATATCACCTATGATAAGACCTGGGAGGAGTATCACGAGATATACGAGATATCATTTGATTCGTCTAGGAAGCGAATGACCTCGATCTGCAAGGATAAGGATGGCAATCTCACTGCCTTTGCTAAAGGCGCACCAGAGATCATACTCCCACTCTGTTCGCATATCTATGAACACGGGGAAGTCAAGCCACTTACAGATGAGGAACGCCAGTGCATTCTTGACGTGAACTCGGAGTTTGCGGATAGAGCATTGCGTATTCTGGGCATGGCCTATCGTCCACTTGAGCATGAGATTCCCGACTGGGAACCTGAGGAGGTGGAGAAGAACCTGATATTCGTGGGATTGGCTGGCATGATTGATCCGCCGCGCGATGAGGTCGAGAATGCTATCAAGGTCTGCAAGCGAGCTGGTATCCGCCCCATCATGATCACGGGAGACCACGAGCTCACAGCTAGAGCTGTGGCTGCGGAGGTTGGTCTTATCGACGAGGGCGGCCGCGTCATTACCGGTAGTGACATTGACCAGATGTCGGAGGAGGAGTTCTTCAACTCGGTACATGACTACGATGTCTATGCACGGGTTTCCCCCAAGCACAAGATTCGCATTGTCGAGGCGCTGAAGAATCAGGACCAAGTGGTCGCCATGACGGGTGACGGTGTCAACGATGCCCCAGCTGTGAAATCCGCAAATGTCGGTGTTTCCATGGGCATACGTGGTGCCGACGTCACGAGAGAAGCTTCAGATATAATCCTGACCGATGATAACTTCGCGACAATCGTAACCGCCGTCGAGCGAGGCCGTGAGATCTACTCCAATATCCGGAAGTTTGTGAGGTTCCTGCTGGCAGCGAACTTCGATGAGATATTCCTCATCTTCACAATCATCATGATTGGACTGCCTCTCCCTATAACACCCATACAGATTCTCTGGCTCAATCTTGCAACAGATGGCTTCCCGGCCCTAGCG
Organism: Candidatus Thorarchaeota archaeon; assembly: GCA_004524435.1. Lineage (GTDB taxonomy): Archaea > Asgardarchaeota > Thorarchaeia > Thorarchaeales > Thorarchaeaceae > TEKIR-12S. The sequence continues at coordinate 3,451 of SDNO01000145.1, forward strand.
CTTGGAGTCGATCCACCCCCAGAGGGCTCGATGGAACGGGCCCCGAGAAAACCTGGCAAGAAGATGATGGACCGAGGCATGGCCACGTTCGTCCTCGTCGCAGGATTCGTTGCATTCCTGTCATCAGCATTCATCTTCCTCTATACCCTTAACACCTATGGTGGGTGGATTCCTGGTCTGACCGGACCCACTGTCGACTGGACCGCTGCCCCGTGGGAGGAAGTCCTGCGCCATGCTCGAACTGCGGCATTTGCTGGTGTTGTCACCTTTGAGCTCATATTTGTGTGGAACTGCCGCGACGAATACCATCCGGTCTGGCGAACCAAGGCCCGACAGTCCAAGGCACTCATCGCTGCTGTCTTACTATCAGTGGTGCTGACCATAGCGACAATCTATGTGCCCTTCTTGCAGCCACTATTTGAGACCGAGGCCATACCTCTGTACGACTGGTTGATCATCATCGGGACGTGCCTGCCGGCGCTCCTGATTCCGCCGCACATCATCTTTGGTCATCACAAGGAAGGCAAGAACAAAGAAGGGAAGAACTAGGCTGGGAGTCTCTCTTCCAGCCACTTCTCCATGTCTCCAAGGACGATGTCTTTCTGGGGCTCGCTATGTAGTTCGTGGTATAGTCCCTCATAGAAGCGCCAAGTCTTGTTCTCTGAGCCAAGATTCTCGAAGAACTCTCTGGTCTTGTCAGGGTCGACAAGCTTGTCGTCACCTGCCTGTTGAACCAAAGCAGGACGGTCGATGAAGGGCGCCAGCTTGAAGGCCTCCTTTGCCGCCTTGAGACCCTCGATGCCGAATCTTGGGGTGACTTTGTCAAATCTCAACGGGTCATTCTCGTGTTCGGCAATGACTTCAGGATCGTGACAGCAGGCCTCAAAGTCTACTTCGTTCTCAAAATACCTCTTGAGGTTCAAGAAGGATAGTATCTGGCCGCCGATTCTTGTGCCAATTCCTATATCTAGGGTTTCGGAGACCGCCGGACAGGAAAGCATGATGCCATCGGTCTCAGAGGGGTACTTGGCAACGTACCTGATTACATGTTGGCCTCCGAGAGAGGATCCAAAAAGGAAAGTGAGCTTGTTTATGTAGCGGTCCTTGACCTGCATCACGATGTTGTGCATATCCTCGATATATTCATCGAAGTCCATGACGTGCCCCTTCAGACCTGAATAGTGTCCGAAGCCCCGCATATCAGGCGCGAAGACTCCCAACCCTCGCTCTGCGAAGTATTCTCCGATGTTCCTGAGATCCGACCCGTGGCTGCCCAATCCATGAATCGCTATTAGGAGCGCACGGACCTTCTCATCATCAGGAAGCCACGTCGCCATGAACATTCTTGTCCCGTCATATCCGACATACTCGCTTTCCATGAACTTCATCGTATCATCAGAAGATGTAGTACTATACAACTATTAATCTCTTGCAGCCCGCGCCGCTAGCAGCGCGACTTGCATCGAGTTGCAGCAAAAAGAGTGGAAAAGGATCACCTACGGGTGATCCTGTGATAGATCTAGAATCTGAGTGGTCTTGGCTTGTCGCCGCTATAGTCGTAGAAGCCCTTGCCGGCTTTTCTGCCCACCCAGCCAGCTCTCACCATCTTCCTCAGGAGCGCTGGTGCGCGATACTTCGAGTCCTTGAACTCCTCGACGAAGTAATCAGAAATGTAGAGAAGCGTATCGAGGCCGACGAAGTCCGCAAGGGTGAGTGGTCCCATGGGCCAGTTGAGTCCCAGCTTGATTGCTAGGTCCATATCCTCAACCGTGGCCACTCCCTCTTGAATCGCGAAGATCGCCTCATTGATGGCTGGAACGAGAAGACGGTTGACTGCGAAACCAGGGGCCTCGTTCACAAGCACGGTCTTCTTACCAATCTTCTTCGACACATCTTCGATGACCTTCACCGTTGCATCCTCCGTTGCAGCGCCCTTAATGATCTCGACGAGACCCATCACCGGAACCGGGTTGAAGAAGTGCATGCCTATGAATCTCTCAGGTCTGTTGGTGACAGCTGCCATCTGTGTGATGCTGATGCTCGATGTGTTCGATGCAAAGATTGCGTCCTTCGAGGCCAGCTCCTCCACCTCTCTCCAGGTATCAAGCTTTAGCTTCACAATCTCAGGAATTGCCTCAATCACGAGATCTGCGTCTTTGACCGCTTTCTCTAGGTCGAGGACTCCCTCTATCCTTCCCAGTGTGGCATCGATTTCTTCCTGAGTTATCCTCTCTTTCTTCAGGCCTCTCTCCAGGTTCTTCTTGATGGTTTCCAGACCCTTATCGATGAATTTCTGGTCGATATCTCTCATTCTTACTTCGTAGCCTGCTTGAGCGCAGACGTGGGCGATTCCATTTCCCATCTGTCCTGCTCCCAGCACTGCGATTCTCTTTACATCCA
>SDNO01000204.1 GCA_004524435.1 Candidatus Thorarchaeota archaeon
CCTGATCCCTACCGTGCACGGTTCCAGACGCACCCCATGAATCCAGACACTGACTTTGATGGGCTGGATGACGGTCTGGAGAAGGACATCGTGCTCTCACCCCTCAGCAGTGATACCGACGCAGATGGCTGGGTCGACGCTGATGAGATTGCCTACATGGAGGGCAGGTTCTCGGACTCGTGGGAGAACATACCATATGACATCTGGCACTACCTTGACTATGACAAGGACGGTGTGAGTGACCTTGTTGAGCTCGACCATGGCACGGATATGCTGGTACAGGACACCGACATGGATGGCCTAGATGACTGGACCGAGCTGTTTGTTCCTAACTCCGTGGGTAATGCGACCTACGAGACCTACGATCCGGCCGTCAACATGACCATCACAACAAACACCACCCTCCCGGAGAACGAACGATATACCGATCCTCTCGAGCCAGACTCAGATTTCGATGGCCTCAATGACTTCCACGAGCTCACGAACGGCACAAATCCTTTGCATCCTGATACCGACCGAGATGGCGTATCTGACTATGAGGAACTGGAGGTCTACTATGCGTACGAGGGCTCCAAGCGGGTATCTCTTGACCCACTGAACAATGACACCGATGCTGACGGAATCCCTGACCTTGAGGAGATCATGATCTGTGAGGGCAGACAGAACTCGAGCGGCAATCCCGATCATGCACCCCTCGGCGACTTCGACGGGGACGGTATTGTCAATATTTTGGACTATGACTCCGATGGTGACGGCATCTATGATGGTTTTGAGGTCTTCGAGTATCCAGACCCCATGTGGCCCTGGCATCCGCTGGGCACTGACATGTTCGATGGCGATCAGGACTCTGATATGTGGGTGGACGGGATACTCACGGATTTCGATCAAGATGGGCTGTCTGACTATCACGAGTTGACCATGATCATCCCCGGCTACACCTACGGTCCCCTCGGTGATGAGAACACCACGTTCAGGCACTACTCCCATCTCATCAACCATACTCTCTGTGTTCTCGAGGATACGGATGGGGATGGGTACAATGATGGTTGGGAGGTCAATTTCGGGTCGGACCCATTGAGTCGTAGCAGCTTCCCACAGATCTTCCCATGGACAATCTCCGACCTTGGATTCACTGTGGACTTCAGCACTACGTCGGACATCGAGAATCAGATGTTCAATCCTGAAGATGGATCGATAGAGTTCGACCTGAGCGGCCCTGATGGTACTTTGGGATTCTGTAACATCACCATTCCCAGAGACCTGCTCTATGCCCCCGAGGACGAATGGGAGGTCCTCATGGATGACGTACCAATAGACTACCTCGCCCTTGCGAATGACACGGCCACAGTGATCCACTTTGCGTACGAGCATAGCGAGCACCACGTCGTCATCACAGGTACTGAGATTCTTGGCCCTGGGACAACAACCACAACGACAACAGGAACCACCACTACCACAACCACGACCACTACGACCCTCCCAGAGGGCTTTGACCCGATGTTGTTACTCATGATTGGGGCGGTTGTGGGCATAGTGGTTGTCGTAGTCCTGATTGTTGTCATGAAGAAGAAGTCGTGAGTAGCGTCTGTCTGACATAGTCTGACGAGTGTCAGCCTGTTGATGAGGAGAAGTACCGTCTAGCCAGTGGTCTGGGCTGGACGGTCAGCATTCCTACGTACCACTAGTGTATACCATAGCGCACTCAGTAATACTTATATGCATTTGTTACACAGCACTATGTAGTACACAGTGCTTAGTTATGCACACCACTAAGTGCCAACTAACGCAGGAGCTGTGAACCGATAATGACCGAACAATCGAAAAACGTCAAGAAAGAACTGGAGCGCTGGGCCAAAGAAGTCAGGCGCGGCGCAGCATCTCTGGCCATACTGGCACTCCTCAGCAAGAGGAGAGCGTATGGCTATGAGATTGTGAAGGAGCTTGAGGACAGAACGGAGTTTCTGTCACTTGAGCAGGGAACGGTCTATCCCCTTCTCCGGAGGATGGAGAAGCGAGATCTTCTGACCTCAGAATGGGACCATGAGGACCCTGCCAAGCCGAAGAAATACTACGTGCTCAGTGACCAAGGCAAGAGCGCCCTGGATCAGATGAGTGAGATATGGTCCCTGCTAACAGACGAAATGGACAACATAATCATGGAGGTTCCAACCTAATGGCCAGAGATCCACTGAAAATCATAGATCAATACTTGGAGCGCGTCAAGGTCTACCTCCCACTGAACAGTGAGGAGACCCTGATGGAGATACGGACGCACCTCATCGAGGAAGCGGAGAACATTGGCGAGGGCACGATGACAGAGGGTTCTGCCCTGATGGCAATCGAGCGACTAGGCGACCCGAAGACCGTGGCCAACGAGTACACAGGGACAGGTGCCAAGAAGGGACCCCTCCCCAAGGAGTACTTCCAACCAGTGATGCGACTCATTGTCGCATTTGTGGGTGTCATCATCACCTTTGCTGCTGGTGCCTACATTGTGGGGGTCTTCAATCCTGGTCTATTCAGCCCGATCCCCCTGACTACTCTCCTCTTGACCATTGGAGTCAATGTCATCATCATTATCGTGATATTCGGAATCATCACGACGTTCGAGAGCAAGTCGGTAGCTGAGAAGACTGTCGTGGAAGAGGTCCTCTCTCTCGGAGTGGAGGGTTTCAGACCAAAGCCGCGAAGTGACGCTCTGGGTGAGGTGATCTTTGGAGTCATCTTTGGCATCATCCTACTGCTACCTCAGACATACCTTCTCTACTCAGCCGCATTCAGAAATGTGGCAGCCATTGTTGCTGTTCTGCTGATGGTGGGTGCTGCCAAGGGAGCAATGTTCTTCTATGCCGGAGAGAACAACCTCAATCTCGTGTTCGAGGCCGTACTCAGCGCAGTCTGGATCGTCCTAGCAATGGCCCTGATCAACATCGGATGGCCACTCGACTATGTCTGGGGCTTCAACGGTACTCAGTGGCAACTCATCAACCTGGCGTATCTTGAGAACTTGATGGGCCTCCCCATCACCCCCTTCGATGTAGGCTGGTTCGTCATCATCTTCATCCTCGTGATTAGCAACACGTGGAAGATCATCTCTGCAGCGGTGAAGGTGCCAGTCTATCTGAAGGAGGACAAGGGTCTCTGGTGGCGTGGCCGCTGGGGTGAGCGCAAGAAGATCTCCGACCGACGCCTAAGAATCCGACGGGAGTCACGGGATGAGAGCCGCACCTACGTGAGCGGTTCCAATGATGTCGGTGAGAACTAGTAGAGCATAACTTCGAGGGAGGATACCCTCCCTCTTTCTCCTTCTTTTTCTTCAGAGGTCGGGCCTTCTACTTAGATTCCAGCATATCGAGCTCCTTACAGATTGGCGGTCGTATTCCATGTAGGAATGTGATATCGCCCACATACCCAAGACCAGCCGCACCACAAGGACTGGCCACGAACGTTCTATTATGGCGACTGGTTGGATTTTGATATTGGACAGCTCTTCTCGAAACCGTTGTACATAATCTCGCCCTCCTGCAGGAAGAGCAGGGACCCGAAAGGGCCAACCCGTTCCAGTCTCTTCACCTTTTCCAACCAATCGCGTAGATCCATGGTAACATCTAGGGGTATGTCGCTGGCATTCGGCCATATCTCAGCTACAATAACTGTTCTTCTGCCCCGTATTGAGGAAAAGGAAGGTGGTGCCGAGAGAGTGAATTTCACGATGGGGGAATTCCCCAGCCGATTTGAACACTCGACAACGCGGTCTTCAGCCGCGCGATCTCCCGGGCTAATCTATCTCGGCAAACCTGAGAGCCCTAGAGTGCTGTGTTTCCTCTTTCGCCTCTAAGTGCGATATAAAGGTAATGGACATGACTACCCTACTGAAGGCCACGTAGAGCCTCTTCTATCTTGTCAATAGGAGGCAGCTTGCCTGGGTCATCACTCACCCACTTGTAGACGATTTTGCCATTGGTGTCGATGACAAAGACCGATCGCTTTGCAACATCTTTCATTCCAGCCAAATCCGGATGCACAACATCATACTTGTGGATGACCTCCTTCTCCCAGTCTGACAACAGTGGAAACTGGATGTCGTTGGCCTGCTTGAACGCCATATGGCTGAAGATACCATCCACTGATACTCCGAGGACATTGGCTCCCAGTTCGTTGAAGTCCACAAGCGCATCTCGGAGACGACAGAGTTCCTCTTGACACACTGAGGAGAAGTCTGCGGGATAGAATGCTAGGACCACCGGTCCTTTCTTCAGTTCATCACTCAGCGTCACTGATTCTCCCGGTGCCTCCAGGAGTGTGAAGTCCGGTGCCTTGGTTCCTACTACTAGACCACCGCTCATCATATCTCACTACACAATTGTTAATAACAATCGGTCTTAAGCATTGCGTTCGAAGACCTTTCCAGACTTAGATCAATACCATCTACTTGATCTTGTTGTTCATGTAGCTGGCAACAACTGCCGTGAGAACCGCTGAGATGTTCACGGCTAGGGGATACACGTAGAGGGAGTCCAAGAACGCGAGTGGTGCGAGCCATGAGGGTTGCTGTAAGACGTCTGCCACACCAAATGGGACGAAATAGAACATCAAGAACAGAGAACTGAGGAGTGCGACCCCCACGAATGGCGGGAAGTCGGTGAATCTCCTGACTGCCTCAGAGAGTCGGGCGATAGGTCCTGCCTGAGACCGCTGTCGCCTTCTGACCTTACGCTTGGAGATAATGTGCGCCCAACGATACATGGCTTCTGCCATGATGACGAAGGCACCACCCAGCACGGCCATCGCTCCCAATGCAACAATCAACTGTAGCTCTGCACTGAGAACTCTAACGTAGGTCTGTGCATGCCACAAGACCGGTACCTGTACAAATCCAGCAATTCCCAGGAACATGATGATCAGTCCGGGCTTGCTGCCACGTCTCCACCAAACTGCTAGGCTCATGATTCTCAACCTGAAGAGTCAGTCTATCCGCTAGGTTTTGGGTCCGCACTTTAAGCTTTTGGAACAGAGCGACTCATGTCTTCCTCATGGAAAGCTCGAACCAGTGCCCGTGGTCTGACTCTCCTTCAATTTGGAATACGGTCTCCTTTCCTAGTTCGATGAGTGCCTCCAAAGTCTGTTCTTGACCTCCCGATACCGCATAGCTCATCTTCGAGACGTAGTCGTCTGGGAGGACGAACTCAGCATCGAACACATGCTTCACAGTATTCCCGGGTATGTTCATGCCGATGATTGACAACAGTCCGCCTCCTTTGAGTACTCGATGGGCCTCCACAAGCACTTGCCTCTTGTCATTCACTTCAGGCAGGTAGCTCAAAGAGAACCAACAAGTCACGGTATCGAATACCCTATCTCTGACAGCCAGAGCTCGTGCATCGTTCTGTATCCACTGGGATTCGACGCTGTAGATGCGAGCCTCCCTGATCTTGTTCAAGAGGACGTCTACAGCACAGACACGTTTTCCCTCCAACCTTGATACCAACCCCTCTCCGCCACCGCCGATATCCAAGACCCGTCCCTCATCAGGTATGTGTTTCAGAGGGATTCTCAGAACGGGTGTCCTGAACATGTCCGGGTCATCGCTCATCATGGTTCCTCCATATCCAACTGGGCTGTAGCTCTGACGTACTCCTGATGAAGATAAGACTCTTTAGAGGAGTGATGGGGTGACTCGAGTCTTATGTCAGATGGGGTGATTCCGTCTGAGATTCTACCCCTGGATACTGGATTGAACTCGCCTCTGCCCCTTCTCTTATCTCCGAAGCCTCCCTATGAACGAGGTCATTCAAAGATTCACTTTGTATTCTAAATAATTGTGAAGCTTTTTAAGAATTA
>SDNO01000205.1 GCA_004524435.1 Candidatus Thorarchaeota archaeon
CAACAGGTATCTGTTGAAACCGAAGAACCCTACGTAGGCCCTTCGAGCGAGGGTCCCTCTCACCTAATGAAATCCGAGAAGGCTGAACCGACTGAGTCCCCTGTGTTGGACCGTGAGAGCGGCAAGGCAGTTGTCAAGGACATCCTTGAGCGGGTAAGAGCTACACAGACGCCTTCGGTGGCGGAACCTGAGGCAGTGGAGCCAGAAGCGGAAGTGGAGGTCCTTGAGGAACAGGCTGCCCAGGCGATTCAGGAGCCCCCACCAGTTAAGGCGACTGAAGAACCGCCGCCCGTTGAAGAGCCAAGAAGCGCGCCAGAGATAGAACATCCCTCACCAGAGCCAGCGCCTACGCAACCCCAAAAGACTTCGCTACCCCACCATGCTCCGGATGTTCCTCCATCAGGTGCTGCACGGACTGTCGATGAGATTGGTAGAGATGAGAAGGTCAGAAGTATTGACTCGGACATCAAGACATACAACATTGAACTAGGACAGTTGAACTCAGAGCTGGACAATTTGCGGGCTCGTCTTAACGATGAGGTTGACCGCTACCTCACCGTTGCTGAAACCAAACGAACTCGCTTTGAAGGTTTGAAGAGAGAGCTGGATTTGGCAAAGAAGGAATACAAGGACGCAGATAAGGATTACAAGAAGTCTGAGAAACGTCGGAAGAAGGAATTGTCAGCGGCTGAGAAGCGTATCCGGGACGTAGAAAAGCAAATCGAGAAGGCGGAGAAGGCCAGAAAGAAACGAATTGAAAAACTGGAGAAAGAGCGGCGAGAGCGCGAAGAAGCCGTGAAGACCTGAGTTTCTTCCGATGAATCAAGACCATGAATTGACAATCATCCTTTGAGTTGGCAGAGCGGACTGTCAACTCCTTTTTCTTTATCTCCGAAATCTGAGGTTGATTTATTACCTCGGGAGATGACCAACCTCTGGGTATGTTATATGCAGGGCAAAGGGTCTGCAGCTCTCCGTCGGAGATTGTTGAGGGCCATAATTGGTTCGGGACTTCAGATAACACCAGATGCTCTAGACTATCTGAAGGAACTGGCCCCCTCTGCAGAAACCATTCGCAATCTACTGATTGCCATGGGCAGATCCACCACCTCTAATCTGATTACTGTCCCCGTCCTGAAGTTCTGGATGAAGAGGATAGAGTCCGTCGGGGCATCATCATCGGCTCTGGTCATTGCCGAGCTGGCATTCAAGACACACAATGGTCGTCAAGAGAAGAAGATCATCGAAGTTGATACTAAGACCCTAGACTTCGAAGGGATGAACATTGCGAGTATCGACCTCTCACTCTTGGAACCATGCAGACTGCTCGAGAGTATCAACCTGAGAGACAATAGACTGGAGACCCTTGATATTTCTCCTCTGTCCGACTGCTCCGAGCTGAGGAACCTCTTGCTGGATGGAAACCGGCTGAAGTCCATTGATCTCTCACCGCTGCAGTTCTGTGAGCATCTAGAAGTTCTTAATCTGGCTAAGAATTACATCACAAATGTAGATCTTACGCCCCTCAAGGTGTGCACCGGTCTGAAGAGGTTAGACTTGGAGCACAATCTGCTAGAGATTGTGGACTTCACCCCTCTGAATGGACTGACGCACCTGAGTGACATAGGCTTGGATGGCAATCCCCTGGTCGAGGTCACACAGCTGCCAACTGGTTCTCGTCTCTTGACGCTTCCTTACACGACAGGTTCAGGCGGAAAGAGAGTTATCTGCCTATCACAAGACATAGAGGTCCTGCGCTTGAGTCGTGCCAAGGAACATGGACATCAGGAGGGGTGTATTGAGCTGCAGTTGGATGACCAAGAGTACGTTGTTCATTTTGATTTTTCTGCATTCTCCAATTGTACTTCTCTCCAGATAGTAGATATCGATGGGGTTGGTGTTCGCGAAGTTGATCTTGATCCATTTAGAAACTGTACTCAACTACAAGAGCTTCACATCCGAGGACCATTTCAGGGAGAAGGAATATATCTGCCAAAACATGTAACCGATATCCCCCCAGGTCCAGGTGAATTGATACAACAGCTTGACTTGTCACCGTTGAAGAACTGTGAAACACTTCGTGTACTGGACTTGTCCGACCTGGGCATAGATAGCGTTGACTTGAGTCCTTTGAAGCACCTGAAGAATCTACAAGAATTAAGAATACACAACCTCTTCATTGATCGAGAGAACGGAAGCATAGATCTGAGTCCCTTACAGCAGTGTAAGAATCTCAAGGAGATCAGGCTTTCACGTCTGGGCCTCGCTGACATAGACCTGAGTTTCTTCAAGAACTATCGACTTCTCAAGGAGCTAAACCTCTCGGCGAACGGATTTACCTCAATCGACCTAGCCCCCCTTTCAGAGCTCGAAGGGCTGCGGCGGTTGGATGTGAGTTGTAATGCCTTTCATTCCATAGACTTGGCGCCCCTTGCAGGAGCTCACGTTGAATATGACTATCCCATGATTCTGCATCAAGAGTCGGATGCGCCATCTATTAGGACCATGCTAAGTGAAAAGGAGCACTCTAAATTGGAAGCACATACTGATGTTGGCAGTAGCAGTCGCCGTGAGCATCAGTACCGATTCTATGATCTACCTCTCAAACTGAAGTCAATAGATTCTGTGAGAGCGTACTATAGTAGACTAAAGGAGGCCGGTGAAGATTCTTGGAAATTCAAGCATCTGGTGCAATGTGTTCCACCCATTCTGGGATTCCCAACAATTGGGCTGCTTGATGCTGCTCCAATTAGATTCCTCATATCTGTGCTCAAATTGTCACAGAGATCTGATAGCGCTGAGAAAATACAGAGGCTGTATACCAAGTCCTTCTGTGCTCAAATCGATCGAGGTGGTACAACAATCGGGATTGACCTCGATGCGGACCCTCCTGGTGAAATCATGGTTCGTGCGAAGAGAATACTGGAGCTGCGAGAAGCTGAGATGCACGGATTGACCCTCTCAGTCACAGATGGGAGAGTAGACTATCTTCCCCTATGGTCGACCGCATATGGCAATCGCGTGCTTCTCTCCCTTGGGAAAGGGCTGACCGACTCCTTAGGGGGCTTGTCCCAAATAGAAATGGCAATGGAGGACTTGGGGTATCCGATAGGAGTCAATCAAGAGGCCTCAGTTGAACGGTCCAATCTCTCGCGAGCCATGTCGAGTTACATAAGGGTGATGTGTAGCCTTCCAGAAAAATCCAAGTCGGAGTCAGAGTGGAGGGAGGAGGAAGTATCCAAAGACATCTTGAACCTGCCATGTTTCCCTCACCTAGGCGGTTCTGATTGAGTTCGGGCCGAAGGAATCAAATCGTCGTTTGAATCAAGCTGAGGAGAGAGCCATGCAAAACCGACTCCCTTTTGTCCTATGCATCATTGGCGGACTTCTCCTGATTGTGGCTGGATACTCTCAAGGTGTATCAACAATCGTACTCTTGTATCAACTTGCTCACTCAATTGCCCCTCTCTCACCCGTCTACCCGATAATCGACTTGGTCCTTTTCTTCCTATGGATCATAGCCTGGCTAGGTGGCTTTGCAGTGATTGCCGGAGGATATCTTCTCACCACTACGCATGTCACGCTAGGAAAACTCATCATTGCAGTGGCCACAGGTTTTGGAATCATTAGCTTCATTTTGACACTGTTCTATGTAGGTATCACGTCGGGCCTAGCGGGTCTTCTTGTGCTGACGTTGTCTATCATTAACACTGCTTGGGCGTTGGGACTTGTATTGACAGTGGTTGCTAGAGCAAAGGCCGTCTAAACCTCCGCCTTGGCGCAATTACAGGAAGACTTCTTCGAATACCGCTTCACTTGCTTCCTAGAAGGCCCGATCGACCCACGGTCCTCTGTACTCGATTGCGAAGACAATCCCTGCAACGATTGCCAGGGCCCCACCCAAGAATCCAGGGGCAAGGAGTATGATAGCTTCGCCCAGCTCTGCTCCGAACATGTAGGCCACAATGATGGTCATGATTCCTCCACATATGCCACAACAGGGAGTAGCCTGTACCCGTTGGCCTGTGTCCCTGGTCGTCACCGTTCTAGTGTAGCTCCCGTCGTAGTTTGGCGTCTCCACAACTGTCTGGTTCATCACGGCACTAAGGCCTCCCTTGTATGCCATGCCGGTTCCCAGAAACATCACGATGGACAGAGTTCCCGCAACCATGGCGCCGACCCAGTCGTCAAATGCAATCAGACTGAGAGCAGCCTGAGAGATGAGAAGTAATGCGGATATAACAAATAGAATTGCACTGTTTCTTGACCCATTCAAGGCTAGCAGTCTCCGTAGAACCCATGGTCAGCCAATCGGGGTTATATCTCTTTCAGATGCGATGAACCAGACCTATTCTGACTATTGATCGTTACCGAATACTTCAGTCACGATGTTCCGCAGTATCACCATATCTGCAAAATTGCCACTGCCTCGCTTCAGCCCGTCAGGATAGGTCTTCTCCACCCTCTCCTTGAAGGTCTTGAGATACTCCTTGACCTTGGGCGTTTCGTGGGTGACGAGAGCACTGTAGACGGCATGTTTCCCCATCTCGTGGATTAGCTTCAGCTCTTTCGATCTGATTCGCGCTGGGACTTCGGAAGGATTCTTCTTGAGCTCATCATCAAAGAAGTGAGAATACAGTGGCTGACCAGTGTTCTCATCCAGTATCAGGCAGCCCAGCACTTCGGGTATCATCAGAAATCATACTGCGTGAAGCGTATCAGGATATTACTGCTTCCATGGCGAAATAGAGGGTCCAATGTCACGATTGTATGCTGTGAATGATTGAGAGAAAGGGATATGCATTCGGATTCTCTCACGTTGAAAAGAGATATGAAACACATATAGACAAAGGAAGCTTCTCTCTGCGAGGTGAAAACAGTGGGTATATCGATTCGTTTGCTGGCTCATGCGAGCGTACAGATTAGGACGGATACGCAGAACATCTACATCGACCCAACGACAAAAGGAACAGGTCTCAAGAAGGGCGACTTCAGCCCTGCAGATTTGATACTGGTCACACACGGCCATCAGGATCATTTCGACAAGGGTCTGATCAAGAAGATACGAAAACTGGGATCACCCGTGATTGCGCCTGCGGGCGTGAAGAAAGATCTCGGAAGCATTGTCTGGGATATGGCTCCTGGTCAACGCATGGAGATAAGCGATGGCCCCGTCATTTGGGCGACAGAGGCCTACAACGTGAAGAGGTTCCGTTCGCCGGGAGAACCCTTTCATCCCCGAGGACTGGGGGTTGGCTTCATCATCAAACTCGGTGAAACCAAGATCTACCATGCAGGTGATACGGATCTGATTCCGGAAATGGAGAAGCTCCCCGAACTCGATGTTGCTCTGCTACCAAGTGGCGGTACGTACACCATGGATATGAAAGAGGCCGCGGAGGCGGCTCTGCTCATCAAACCGAAGGTGGCGATTCCTATGCATTGCAAGAATCTTGATCCTGAAGAGTTCAAAGAGATCGTGAAGGCCGAGTCCTCAGTGGAGGTTGTGATTCTGAGTCAGGGCGAGGAGTACATCCTCGAATAACGAAAACCCGTGCTTCAGACGACTTCCGCGCGACCCCGTCAATCGACCCGGTTTCATAGAAAACACATAATTACCGACTTATGGACTTCCAAATCAGGATAGGTGGCTCGATTGGTTAGGGAACTGAAGATTGCTCTTGCATACGGACAGAAACCTGCGCGAGATAGTGAACTCACAGAGGGGGAA
>SDNO01000020.1 GCA_004524435.1 Candidatus Thorarchaeota archaeon
GATGTCAGAGCCAAATCGCCTTTCAATCTTTTTCATGGCTTCCTCATCGTTGTTCGACTCGAGAATCTTCTCAATCTGCCTTGCTACCTCAGGTGCAAGATCTTTTGCGAGCTTCTTTGCGCGCTCTTTCCTGCTCTTACCAAAGTCGTCTGGTCCAAGCATACTCAAGGGACAATCTCCGTAATCAGTTTTCGAGCAAGGGATTATGAGACTTTGCATCTGTCAGTAATGAACAAAAGGATGTAGGAGTCCCTTCGATTGGGGTACGATGGTGATGGTTAGCCTCGGTGAAGTCCAGGGTATGATAGCTGCTGAAAAAAGTTTTGAATTCCAGTGCAAGAATGGTAAAGCTCGCCTGACAATTGTGGGACCCAAAGTCATTCGAGTACAGATGACTCAAGGTGAGAAGTACCGAAATCATGAGTCTTTCGCACGCGTGCCATATGCGAAGTCTGTGTCAGTCATCAGTGAGGAAATTGACTCAGGATGGATTATTGCAACAAATCTGTTCAGGATACGTGTTCAATCAGACGAGTTCCAGATTAGGATTGAGGATGTGGAAGAACAAAGAATCTGTGCGAATAGAGAAGTTGCAGTCAAATGGGACGACAACTCATTCCGATGTCCCCTGAGTATGAGCGGAGAGGACCATTTCTATGGATTAGGCGAGAAGACCGGTGGACTTGACAAGAAAGGGAAGCACTATGAGATGTGGAATGTGGACAATCCGCATCATGGAATAGACTCAGATCCGCTGTATCAGAGTGTTCCATTCTTTATCGTACTGAGAGAGGGGAATGCGCATGGGGTCTTTCTCGACAACACGTATCGTACCGTCTTCGATTTTGGTGAGGAAGATTCAGAAGAGTACTTTTTCGGTGCTGAAGGGGGTCCTGTAGATTACTACATCATCTTGGGGCCCAAGCTCTCAGAAGTTGTAGGGGGGTATTGCCAACTGACCGGGTATCCTCATTTCGTTCCTCGATGGGCGCTTGGCTATCAGCAGTCAAGATGGATGGAATACGAGAGTACCGAAGATGTCATGGAGATTGCTCGGGAACTCCGATCGAGAAACATCCCCTGCGATACCATTGTTCTGGATATTGACTATATGAACGAATACAGAGTCTTCACATGGGACCCGGAGGTCTTTCCCGACCCAGAGGACTTTGTAGATACGTTGGCCGAGATGAATCTACGACTCATGACCATAATCGATCCCGGGGTGAAATTGGAAGAGGGCTACGATGTCTATGACCAAGGTCTTGAGAACGGATATTTCCTCAGGCAGAGGGATGGAGAACAATATGTTGGACTTGTGTGGCCAGGAGAAACGGTGTTTCCCGACTTCTCAAGACCAGAGGTCAGGAGATGGTTTGGATCATTCTACAAGAGGTTTGCCGATATTGGTGTCAGCAACAGCAGCTGGATCGATATGAACGAACCCAGCAATTGCATCTATCCAGGGCTGAGAGAAGAGTATTCTATGGACTCGGTCACTACAATTGATGGAGAACCTTGGGAACCACAGCTGAGGAATGCCTATGGCTTGCTAATGGCTGATGCAGTATATCATGGACTTAGGTCGGCATATCCGAATCAGAGACCCTTCATACTCACACGTTCCGGATTCTCAGGCTACCAGAGATTCGCATCCATGTGGACGGGGGACAATCAATCAGAGTGGGAGTATCTATGGCTTTCAATCCCAATGCTTCTCAACCTTGGACTCTCCGGGATTCCATTTTGCGGAGCAGACGTGGGTGGTTTTACAGGGGATGTGACTCCTGAACTCCTTGCAAGATGGTATCAGGTAGGATGCTTTTACCCCTTCTTCCGGAATCATTCACGTATCCATACTGCAAGACAGGAACCTTGGCGTTTTGGTGAAGATATTGAAACAATCGCGCGTGAGTACATCGATTTGCGGTACTCACTCCTGCGGTATCTTTACTCTCTCGCATGGAGAGCGAGTTACACAGGAGAACCCATGATGCGCCCACTCGTATTCGAGTTTCAGGAGGATGCCGCAACCTATGACGAGGACACACAGTTTATGATAGGGCCGTTTCTCTTGATTGCACCAATTCTGGAGAAGGGTACAGAGTCAAGAGATGTCTACCTCCCCGAAGGAGTTTGGTTTGACTTCTGGACAGGAGAGAGATTTTCAGGTCCCGAGAGGCTCAAGATCAAGGCCGGATTGGAGAACATGCCAATCTATGTACGTGCTGGAGCAATCATTCCTCTTGGTGATAACATCCAGTTCACCGATCAGGACCAAGGCGACCTGACAATCTGGATCTACCCTGGTAGGGATTCGGCGTTTGAGCTCTACGAGGACGACGGAATATCTGAGGATGGTGCTTCGGCCGTGATGCAGATGAGGCTCGTCTCCCATCATAGAAGTATCACCTTTGATCTCCAGAAAAGGCAGGGCGAATGGCATCCTAGTAAGCGAAGGATTGTTCTACTATTCAAGGGGCTGGACGCCCTATCTTGGGGCGCAAGGATAGATGACGTTCCCATTGAAATCCTTTCTCGAACCCAAGATGCCATAGAGATATGTATAGACGACGACGGTGAGCGGCACCGTATTGAACTTAGGCGCCTGTAGCTCCGCTACGCTTATAACCGCACCATCGGAGAACAGGCCGGAATGGGTCGGTGGTCTAGCTTGGCATCAGACCGTCAGTCATGACGACTGCCAGATTGATTCTTGGTTTGGGTCCAAGAGGCCGCGAGTTCAAATCTCGTCCGGCCCACCATCAATATCCCGGGCCTATTGATGTTTTACCAGTACCAGATGATTATAGCCTAGTACTATATTCAATACACATCGTCAGGTGATGACCCGAAAATCGGCAATAGTCGAAATCCTTATCTTCAGACCGACAAGCGAATGAATCATCATGTCAACTCAGACCTCAGTCAGAGAGAGACTGGCACGTCGGATAGCTGGAGAGATTGCCCTATCGGACTATCCGGGTCAGACCATGAGAGTCTGGAGAGAAAGGTTTCACCTACCACAGATTGTTCTGGCCGAGTTTCTGAACATAAGCCCCAGTGTGATAAGCGACTATGAATCAGGACGCAGAAAATCTCCCGGGACAAGTACCATCAGGCGATTTGTCATGGCATTGCTTGATTTGGATGAGAGAAACGGTGGACAGGTCATCTCGGCATTTGTTCGCCTGATGGATACTAGTCTCGTGGATATGAATATAGTATTGGCCATGAGTGATTTCTCCTCTCCCTTGACCTGTCGAAGATTTGCAGAACTGTTGAAGTGTGACATTCGGGGAGGAGAAGCGTATCTTGATAGAGAGATCTATGGCTACACTTTGGTTGATGTTGAAAGGGCTGTGAAAGAGCTGGACAGTGATGCATTCTTGAAGCTCTTTGGTGCAACAACCGAGCGCTGTCTTGTCTTTACGAGGGTCAACACTGGCAGGGCCCCGATGATTGCGATTAAGTCACAGGAGTTCAAGCCGACTTTTGTAGTCCTTCATGGTGTGACGAAGATGGATCGACTGGCGGTAGAGCTTTCGGAACAGATGAAGATACCACTTGCAGTGAGTCAGATTGGTTCGGTGGAAACCTTGACAAAGCAGCTCCGCGACATAGACCCTTCTAACCAAGAATAAGGTCAAGAATTGCCATTCTTGTGACAACTCCGGCCTCAACTTGGTCGAAGTATCTTGCTTGTGGAGTCGCATCTACAGCGGGGTCAAGTTCATCTACCCGGGGGAGTGGATGAAGGATTATTCCATCGGGCTTCATCAAACTGACCTCTTCCAGCCTGATTCTAAACTGCCCCTTCACTGCGTTGTATTCGTTGACATCAGGGAATCGCTCTTTCTGTATGCGTGTCATGTAGACGACATCAGTGGCCTTTACCGCATCGGCCATATTGTCGACCTCTTCGACATCAATCCCCGCGCGTATTATCTCATTAACGATTGCAGGTTTCATCTCAAGCTGGGACGGAGCTGCAAAACGAATCCGAACGTCATACTTTGAGAGGGCCATTGCTAAGGAGTGGACAGTTCGCCCGTATTTTAGGTCTCCACAAAGTGAGATATGCATCCCATCAATTGTGCCTTTCATCTTCCTGATAGAATACAGATCAAGCAAAGCCTGAGTCGGATGCTCTTCGGAGCCACTACCGGCATTGATTATTGGTTTGTTTGAGAACTCAGCTGCTAGTCTGGCAGAACCGTCTAGAGGATGCCGAATCACGATGATATCAGCATATCTCTCAACAGTTCGAATGGTGTCTGCAAGAGTCTCACCCTTTCCACCTGCACTGGAAACACCAACATCAGCAAATCCAAGGACCTTGCCTCCTAGGCGTAGCATGGCGCTCTCGAATGAGAGACGTGTACGTGTCGATGGTTCAAAGAAGAGGCAAGCCATAATTCTAGAACCGAGCTGGTTGCTTCTCTTCTTCGAGATCTCTTCCATCTCTTGGGCTCTATCGAGAATTCTATCTATATCTTCACGAGCCAAGTCCTGTATTGCGATTAGGTTAAACAGTCGGGTCATGGTGGGAAACCTCAATCGAAGTTCGGGTTGACGCGGGTTTGATTTGCTCTTTAAGGTTGTGAGAGGGAAGTGGCAACTCAATCAGTAACTGCATTCCGACCATATTTCCTAGGGATAGTTATCTTACGAATCTGCATCTTGGACTCATTAAGCAGTTCTGCAGCCAACTCATCTTGGTATTCTTCGATGTACACAATCTCTTTGATTCCTGCGTTGATGAGCATCTTTGTACAGATAACACAGGGTCTTGTTGTACAATAGAGGATTGCATCCTTGACACTGATACCGTGGTAAGCTGCTTGGATAATCGCATTCTGTTCTGCGTGTAAGCCACGGCATAATTCGTGACGTTCGCCCGGTTTCACGCCCATCTTCTCTCTTAGGCAACCTACTTGCTCACAGTGTGGCAGTCCCTTTGGAGCACCATTATAGCCTGTCGAGAGTATCTGAGAATCTTTCACGAGTACCGCACCAACTTGGTTACGAAGACAGGTGCTACGTGAAGACACAAGGTCTGCAATCTCGGCGAAGTAGACGTCCCTGCTCTTTCGGGTCAAAGTAGATTCTCCTTGTAGTCATTCCTGCATGTGGCCCTCTTAAGTCGTTCTTGAATCACCGCTCGTGAGATCTTGTGGAGCAATGGGAAAGATAAAAAGAAATCCAGAGCGTATTGTGATAACAGACAACTTCGAAGCTCAGGTCCGATTCGAAATGAGAAAACAGAATGATAAGGTAGTCGTCTGGCCCCAGTATCTTGATTCAGAACTAACGCGAAATGAGGGGCGACGAATACCAAAGAATCTTGCAGCACCCGATATCGATGTACGAATCCTAGAAAAGGCAGCGGAGAACATAGGGCTTGAATGTGAGATTGAACCTGAGAAGAGGTATCCTCGAACGCCAACGCGTAAGAGCGGTTATATTCTGTTGGAAAACGAAAAGGGGCATAACAAGAAACGCCTCCTCTTGATGCTGGCAAAGGGTGTCAGAAGAATAGTCGCACAGCGAGAAGCAGCACGCAAGAAAAGTCAGCGAAAGGGTAGCAAACGGACAAGACGGCGATGAGCAAAGGTGTTCTGAATGAGAAGACTAGGCAAGGCCACACATGTGAGTCATAGAGGTTCTGTGATTCTCCGATCTGAGAAGACACCACCTATTGGAGCACAAGTTGTAGACAAAAAAGTGCAGCCCGTAGGCAGAGTACTGGATGTGTTTGGACCCGTACAACAACCCTATGTTTCAGTTCGAATCAAGAGGGGAATTGATGCCGAAACTCTAGTGGATCAGATGCTCTATTTGTACAAGAATTGATACGTGGTTTCGGGTTTCGATGTCTTTTTCTGTGACGGTCACATTATGTTGACAGTATACATGGATGTACAAGAATGTACGTCGGGCAACACGAGTGGACTAGTAGCTTCCGAATGTTAAATTAGGGATACTGTACCTTGTCCTCTCTTGTCATGTGTCTAGCCAAAGGTCATTGAAATGAGTGAAGCCGACCGTATACTGAAT
The DNA here is from genome assembly GCA_004524435.1 of Candidatus Thorarchaeota archaeon. Classification (GTDB taxonomy): domain Archaea; phylum Asgardarchaeota; class Thorarchaeia; order Thorarchaeales; family Thorarchaeaceae; genus TEKIR-12S. The sequence continues at coordinate 6,061 of SDNO01000020.1, forward strand.
GCTCTCCGAGCTGCAGGTCAAACAGGTCTGCTCATTAAGGAACTAGAAACTAGATTGAACATGGACTCCCAGATGGTATCAGATATAGCTCAACGGCTATTGTTAGAGGGACAAATAATGCAGAAGCACGAAATGGAAACGAGAAGACTCTTCATACGCAAAGGCATGACCGATGAGACACAACGTGGCAATCTATCAGATTTGAATGGATGTCCGTGTTTTCACTGTCTTAAGATAACAAGATGTGGAGTGAGACAACCGGACTCACCAGTTACATGCAGAGATTTGGATCAATGGATGCTAGGTTCAGAAGCAACCTAGTCGTTCTCTATTCTTTGACCCCTTTTGGATGCATTGCTAGCATATAGATTTCAGCACTCGTTTTGCGTGACGCGTCGGGTTTTACCAATCGTACCAATTCAAACCTGTCCTTAACAGACTCTAAGAATTCCTTGAAACCTGGCCCTTGGAAGACCTTAGTAAGAGCTTTCCCATTCTTAGTCAGAATCTCCATTGCTAAATCGATTGTTCTTTCCGCGAGATCTAGCTGTCTAGTCACATCTACTTCCCATATTCCTGTTACATTGGGTGAGCAATCAGACAGTACGAGATCAGCAGTGCCTCCAATGCGTTGCTTCACTTCATCGATTGTTTTGGAATCTGTTATGTCGCCCTTGATGAACGAAACTCTTGGCAAAGGGGACATGGAGCTGATGTCCACAGCAACGATTTCAAGATGCTCGCCCTCCTCTCGTAATACTTGAGTCCAACCCCCTGGACTTGAACATAACTCTACAACTCTGTCGACTCCCCTGAGGAGCTTGTGCTTCCGGATTATCTGTTTGAGTTTGAATGCCGAACGACTGCGGTAGCCTTGCTTCTTCGCAGTCCTGTAATAGTGTTCTCGTCGACGGTTTCCGCGTGGTCTACCCATTTTGAATGGCGACTCCCTTGATTTTGTGTATCGCTCTGACGACTTCACATGGCGAAGCCTCTGTTCTTAATGCTGTTGGACGGAAATGTGTCCTAGTCGTTTCAAGGCCTTGTTCTGTCAAGACAGCAATCAATTCGGCATTGCTAGGAGGCGTAAGCCTATACGAATCGCATATTGCATGTATATCGATGTATGGTGCCTCTGTGAGTGGGGCTTCTTGGCTCATTAGTTGGATTAGTCTAGACGATTTCTTGTGTAACTTATATTCGGATACCTTTTTGTACGCCTCTTGAACAAACTCAGCGTCGCAAAGGCTGCCAATCCAGAGAGGACCAGCCGCTTTCGGGTCATACTGGCAATCATCACGACAATGATTGAATTCGTCTTCTAGTCCCTCTCGAAGAGAAACCAAGTCCGTATTCATGCAGCGGGGACAGTGCCTCAGCCATCCGATCTCCTTCGCCTGCCTATTGCTCGTCTTTCGGCTTGATTCTACTCGAAGCCAAACGCGAACATAGTGGTCTGTGCTCAACACAGCTAGTGGACTCATAGACCGATCATTGGCCCCGGTCACAGAATATGACACCCCTAGCAATAGGCGGATTGCTATCTCATGAGAGATGGGAGACCTAATAGAGAACCCACCATATTTCCGAAAAGCCACCGGAGGGTAGACACCACAAAGTGCAGGCATATCCGTAGCAGTCAGAGATAGGAGAGCACCCGTTGGATTGAGAGCCTGAACAGCAGCATTCAGATACGGAACCGGCGTTCCAAACGGATCCACATCCACGAAATCGAACCTTTTTTCCCGCGATTCTGAGAGCAGGAGTAACCTTGCATCGCCTTGTATGACAGTGGCCCTCTCAGAGAGATGATTCTCTTCGATATTCTGTTGTATGATATGTACTGCCTCTGGATTGACATCGAACATGACTGCGCGATGCGATCCTTGACATTCGTTGAGGTAGCGGAGTGTTCTGACTCCGGAACCCGCAAGAGGCTCGCAGAGAAGATCGATGTCCCACCTGGACAGATATTCGGAGAGAAAGATGACTGAGATGTCTCGGTTAATACACATCTTTGGGTTATAGAATACCGGCATGTCAGCTGTGGGCTGGCCTTCCTTCTCGGTATAGTGCTGTACATCTGCACTCACGAAGGAGGTGAGCCCTTCGCGATATTCCTTGAGTCGTGTCATGGGCAGCTATCTCAGACCCTGTGAGATTAATAAGATATCAGGATTAGCGGTGAGCCTGAGCATCGCAACTTCTAAGTGCCTACGGTTCATGCCACAGATACGGATAGCAACCAACTGTAGGATGGTTCATGGTATTGACAACAGAAGTAAAGATAGGAACAGAAAAAGGGACAATCATGCTCGAATTGTGGCCAGACGCTGCAATCAACACCGTGAAGAATTTCATTGATCTTGTCCAGAGCGGCTACTACGATGGCCTGACCTTTCACAGAGTTGTAGACAGTTTTGTGATACAAGGTGGGGACCCCACCGGCACTGGTGCGGGTGGACCGGGTTATGCCATTCCATGTGAAACCGAAGGAGAAAAGCAGCATCATGTGAAAGGCGCAATCTCCATGGCCCATGCAGGAAAGGACACAGGTGGCAGTCAGTTCTTCATAGTTCTCAACCCGATAAACTGTAAGCACCTTGATCGGAAACATACAGTCTTTGGAGTGGTCAAAGAAGGCTTTGATGTTGTAAAAAGGATAGAACAGGGCGACAAGATGCTCAAAGTTGAAGCTGTAGAGGTCGACCCCGCCGTTGAGAAACATGAATTGAAGAAGTTGCCTTCTCGAAGATAGTGACTGGTTAACTCTCCTTGATGAGCCCCGAGCATTGAAGTGCTGGGGCGGGGTTGGGATGGGCGAGGTGGCTACAGATGCGATATGGTATTGTTCCTGTAGAATTCAGACCTGCTGCCGAGAGGGTAGTAGTAGACGGTGTACCAGACTTCTCCAAGTTTGACATCCTAGATATCGTGAAACAGGCTGTAAATATCGAACACATTAGCGTGATTGAGCTGACTCTCGATATTGAATACATCATCCCGGAAGCACTGACACCAAGCAGAGTGGATGAGTTGGCAGAATTAAAGGAGGAGCTCGGTCACTCGTATACTGCACACCTTCCGTTGTGGTCCATCGAACCTGCAAGCTTCAACGAGTATGTACGATCCGGCAGTGTTGAGAGTGTGGTGCACTCAATCGAGTTGGTTGAGCCGCTGGAACCAGAGTACTATGTTCTCCATTCAACGGGACCCCTAGCTGCGGAGTTCTCGAATCTCGACTTCCCGAGGGAGATGGTCATGCTGATATGTGGTCTCATGGCTGGATTCTCTGCCCGGAGTGTGGAAGAAATAATCGCTAAGACGGAGATAGACCCGAAGAGATTGGCCATAGAGAATATTGAGTTTCCATTTGAGATTACGAGAGAGCTAGTTGACGAATATGACACGAGTATATGCTTTGATACAGGACATCTTCTGACGCGATACTCGGGAGATGAGTCTGTCAGTGAGTTCTACCATAGACACAAGGACCGGATAGTTGAACTCCATCTTCACGATGGGTCATATCACGAGCACGATGGGGTAGCCGTCCACAGAGATCATATTGCCTTGGGACAAGGCGAGATGCCTGTTCGTGAGTTTCTTCTGGAGCTGGTGAAAGACGGTTTTCAAGGGCCCCTGATATTCGAACTGACGACCCCTGAAGTCATGGAGTCGCTCGCGTACATTGCCGAAGTAGTCCCTGAGGCGCTCGGTTGAATTTGGATACTGTTTCCGTTGTATCGAAATACATTCTAAGTATCATCAGTTATCTTGTCTGCGAAAGAAGTATGTTGGCTCATTCTCTAGATTAGCCGTCAATGCTAGAGAACAAATGGTGGGCCCGCGGAGATTAGTTCCAGCAGAGGGGAGTCCTCTGCTGATTGAACTCCGGGCCTCCGCCTTATCAGAGCGGCGCAATAACCAGGCTATGCAACGGGCCCCTAGGTAACTCGAAACCGATGTCACTCGGAAGCCGATAAAAAGGTTGTGACTAATCAATCTGTTTCAACATGGCTATCGTCTGGATTGTCAGGTCCTTCACATGGATTCTTGCCACAGAGAGTTCTTTCAGTCAGCTCGAAATCGACCCAATAGAGGACTATGTGAAGAAAGAGAGTCTTGATTGTCGTTCATGGATTTGAAGTGAAGACTGTTTCATGTGTCCGAACCAACCCAGGAACTGGGATATGCACTCAGATGCGATGAAGATAGTCCATGTCCTATCGGACCGATAAATGAAGTGCTGATTATTGTGGAGGCTTGACTACATGGATTCTCGTTCTGCTGCGGACAGCCCGTTTCTTCCAGCTATGCCACGGGCCGTTGCTTGTCGCCTTCAAAAAGGGACACCGAGTATCGCAGATAGAGGGCTTTCGACCTAGAGATGAGCTGGATGACTGGATAGATCGCATTGCTCAAGGGCTGCGGCCTATGGACTTAAGGAACGGACCTGTATCACAGCTTGAATGAATAGCTGATACGCGAATACCATCATAGGTTCAGTTTGAAGACGTATTCCTCATCTGCCATGCTCAGCCGGCTCTCGATGATTTTGCCAGTCTTGTGGAGGAATCGAATCATAGGCTGATTTCTTGGATGGACGTAGGCAATGAAAGCCTCCACACCTTTGCTCTTGGCAATCCTCATGAGATGGTTCAGCAGAAAAGTCCCAATGCCTTTTCCTTGGTATTCGTCTTGAACAAGTAACGCAAACTCAGCCTCATTGGTACTGCGGTTGAGAAGATACCTCCCTGCACCGATAATCCTCTCAGACTCTTCTTCCTCGTCAGGGCTAATGACTGCAACAATAGATATGTCACGATCTTGGTCAACGTTGTAGAATTCCTGCAAGGTCTGTCGCCGTAGACTTCTGAGAGGGGTCAAGAACCTGAAGAAAATGCTCTCCTCGGAGAGATCATAGAAGAGTTCCTTGATTCGGTCGGTGTCATCGGGTCGAATGAGGCGAAAATGAACTGTGATAGGGCCATCGGGACCCTTGAACGTTTCTTGAGTTTCGTATTCCGATGCGAAGTATGTTCCTTGAGAGAGAAACGGCACCTGATCCTCGTGGACATATTTCATTGTCTTTGCTGCCTCAAGAAGCTCGTTTCGGAATTTGGGATGGGCAATTGCAATCAATGAGAGCACTCGTTCTCTGATGGTCTTTCCATGTAATGAGGCCAAGCCAAATTCTGTGATTATGATATCGACGTCACCGCGAGTTGTTACAACCCCCGCGCCCTCACTGAGCCTTGGAACTATCCGCGAGATCTTGCCGTTCATAGCGGTTGATTGCATACAGATGATGGCCTTGCCGTCGGGGGAACGTGAGGCGCCTCTGATAAAATCAACTTGGCCACCAATACCGCTATAGAACTTGTGACCGATTGAATCTGCACATACCTGACCGGTAAGGTCGACTTCGAGTGCTGAGTTGATTGCCACCATCTTGTTGTTCTCGCCGATGATATAGGGATCATTGACGTATTCGGAGGGTCTAAACTCAAACAGAGGGTTGTCGTGAACATAGTCGTACAGCTTCTCAGAACCCATGGCAAAACTCGCAATCACTTTGCCCCGATGTAATGTCTTTTTCTTACACGTCACAACGCCCTGTTCAATGAGAGGGATAAGGCTGTCACTGAACATCTCAGTGTGGATGCCTAGGTCTCTCACACCCGATTCCATCAGATTGTTGCAAACAGCTTGTGGAAGCGCACCGATACCAAGCTCAACTGTTGATTCATTCTCAATCAGTCGCGCAACATACGAGCCAATCAAGTCTATTGTTTCATCTACGTCTGCAGCTTGGAATTCCCGAAGGGGCTCTGTAAAGGGGACAAGATAGTCTATATCACGGACATTCATGAAGGAATCGCCAAGGGTGACAGGCATGCGCTCGTTCACTTGAGCTATAATCATGTCTGCACTCTCCGCACCAGATTTTGTGATGTCCACAGATATGCCAAGAGAACAGTAACCATGCTCATCGGGGGGGCTCACCTGGATCATAGCAACGTCGATAGGCATCTTCCCTGATCGGAAGAGACGTGGAAGGTCAGAGAGCATAATGGGTGTGTAATCTGCTCTTCCCTCTGTCACGGCCTCACGCATGTTCTCGCTGATGAAGAATGAATTGTGTCGGAATTGCATCTGGAACTTTGGATCAGCAGAGGGGGTATCACCAAGTGTCAGCAAATGCACAATCTCATTGTCTGCCATTTGGTCCGCATGATTGGCAAGCTCTTGAACTAGATGATAAGGAACACCACATCCTGTGCCAAGGAAGATTCTTGTCCCGCGTCGGATCTTCTTGATGGCCTTAGGAGCAGTCAATACCTTGCTCTTGTACTTCTCCGTCCAATCTTGCTTTGTCATCGGTGTCACCCTAGATTCGCATGACTCGTCCAGCGTCTCGCCCATATAGAGGTTTCCAAGTGGTTCGAAATGACACGTATGATTGTTGTCACAGAATTGGTCGGAAGGCTTTTAGTTCCGTTTCTCTCGGCGAAGAGTAGAGATTCGCCATGGAAAAGGTGAACATATGATGTCCGAGAATGTTGGAAATCGCTACTTGGTAATGTTGGGTGCAATCATTGTCCAACTGTGTCTTGGTACCATATACGCTTGGTCTGAGTTTCAGAATGCTCTGAAACTTGCAGCGTCTGAAGGCGGTCTGTATGGGTGGCTGGTATTGAACACTCAGTGGCCCTTTGCAGCCGGTCTGGCGTCGTTCGCGGTGTTTATGGTATTTGCAGGTCGTTGGCAGGACAAGGTTGGCCCGCGTAAAGTTGCCACTATCGGAGGAGTTCTACTAGGCCTTGGCTACATGCTGGCGTCACTGGTTGACATTTTGGCCCTAGACGAGATAATGGGAACTCTCTATCTGGTGTTGACTTACGGTGTAATTGGTGGTGCGGGTATCGGCTTTGCCTATGTCTGTCCAATTGCAGCTCTTGTAAAATGGTTCCCTGATAAGAAGGGAAGTGTTTCGGGAATTGCGGTGGCTGGCTTTGGGGGCGGTGCGTTGATTTTCCTCTATGTTGAGCAATATCTAATTGAATCCGCCGGGGGATTCATAGGTCAACCGTTTCTCATCCTAGGGATAGTCTATCTCATTGGTGTAATTCTGGGTGCACAAGTGCTCACCACACCTCCAGAGGGGTGGGTTCCTGAGGGATGGACGCCACCGGAAACTACAGCAGATGGCTCTGGCAAAGGTGTGATGCCGGGTGAGATGATCAAGACAGGCACGTTCTGGTTGCTCTGGCTTGCCTTCATATTCGCTGCAACAGCAGGGCTCATGACACTTGGTAACGTCAAGAGCGCTGCAGCGGAGGTGGATCCATTGGTGGAATTGCTTGGCTTGGGAGCGCTGATTGGAGGAATTATGTCTATCTTCAATGCAGCTGGGAGAATCGTATGGGGTGCAGCATCGGACAAACTTGGTCGTGTGATGACCATGATGCTCATGTTTCTCATACTGGCGATTGCAATGTTCGGCTTTGCATATGTCGTCACACTTCCTCAAGCTGAAGGGATGTGGATGACTGTCACCGTGGTAGCATCGATTGTCGGTTTCTGTTTTGGTGGCAATTTCGCACTGTTTCCATCAGCAACGGCAGACTACTTTGGCTCTAAGAACGTAGGCAAGAACTACGGAGTGGTTTTCACGGCCTATGGAATTGCTGGAGTGGTAGGCGCCCTTGTGGCTGGATCATTTGTGGATCTTACCCAGAGCTACTTCCTGGCATTTGTCGCAACAGGGATTCTTGCCATCCTTGCAATCATACTCACGATTGTGATGAAGATTCAGGGCACCAAATGAGTACCACATACTAATGCAGGTCCGGGCCTGATGCCCGCGACCTGTTCATTTCTTTTTGGAACGACGGGATCTCTTTTTCACGATTAGAAACAGAAGGCGTCTATCTCGGGGGTAGCGCACTGGCCTTCAATAATGTTTATAATCTGTGGTTTAACGACGGGCTCAAAGTATCGATAACGATGGTTCTGGGTGACCACCATTGAGTGACGAAAAGAAAATCACAGTAACAAGCCAAGAAGAGAGACGGTTCTCTCCTCCGAAGAGCTTCGTTGACAAGGCTTACATTAAGAGCCACGAAGAAAGGATGAAGTTATGGAAGGAGTCTATAGAGAAACCCGACGAATTCTGGCTAAAGATTGCGAAAGATTTGTGCTATTGGAAGAAAGAACCCACCAAGGGTTTTGATTGGAAGAGCCCTGAAGAGGCGCGGTTCACTTGGTATGAGGATGGTGTTACCAATCTTGCCTACAACTGCCTTGACAAACATGTGGAGGCAGGTAAGGGCGATCAGGTGGCCCTTATCTGGCAGGGCGAACCCCTCGACGATTCGATAACCTACACCTACAAGGAGCTACTGAGCGAGGTTAACAAGGCCGCAAACATCCTAAAGAGTCTCGGTGTGAAGAAGGGTGACAGAGTAACGATATATCTCCCCATGATTCCTGAGTTGGCCATAATCATGCTCGCATGTGTGCGAATTGGTGCCGTTCACAGTATTGTGTTTGGCGGTTTCAGCTCTGATTCTTTGAAGGATCGAATTCTTGACTGTGAGGGCAAAGTGCTTGTCACAGCAGACGGTTACTATCGTAGCGGCAAGGTTATCAATCAGAAAGAGAATGCCGACCGAGCACTAGAAGACACACCTATGGTCGAGAAGGTCCTTGTTGTTAACAGAGCCGATCGCAAGGACACACCTTGGACCGAAGGCAGAGATGTCTGGTACCATGATGAGTACGAGAAGGTTGATGACAAGTGCGATGCAGAGTGGTTGAATGCGGAAGATCCGCTATTCATTCTATACACCTCTGGATCAACTGGTAAGCCAAAAGGCGTACTTCATACGCTTGGCGGGTACATGGTCTATACGACCCATACGTTCCTCAACATCTTCGACTGGCATGAAGGCGATGTCTATTGGTGCACTGCCGATATCGGCTGGATTACAGGGCATTCCTACATTGTCTATGGTCCACTGAGCGCAGGCTCAACCTCTATGATGTATGAGGGGGCCATCTGGCCCGAACCGGACAGATTCTGGCATGAAGTGGAGCGCTGGAAAGTCAACCAGTTCTACACTGCTCCAACGGCTATCCGTGCCCTGATGCGGTATGGTGATGAACCTGTTGAGAAGCATGACTTGTCAACTCTAGACCTTCTGGGTACCGTTGGCGAACCCATTAATCCGGAGGCTTGGCTTTGGTACTACAATGTAGTCGGTAAGGAAGGGTGTCCAATAGTCGACACATACTGGCAGACTGAAACCGGTGGTGTGATAATCACGCCGTTGCCTGGTGCTGACGATCTCATACCTGGTAGCGCCACATTCCCATACTTCGGTATTGACCCCATAATCGTCGATGAAACGGGTAAGCCTGTGGGAGCAAACGAGGGTGGCTATCTATGTATCAAGAAACCCTGGCCCGGCCTCATGCGAACTGTCTATGGCGACCACCAGCGATTCATAGACACATATTGGTCACAGTACAAGGATCCTGAAACAGGAAAGCCGATGTACATGACTGGCGATGGTTCCCGCTTCAATGAAGATGGGTACTATTTCGTCATGGGCCGTATCGATGACGTGCTCAAGGTATCAGGTCACAGACTTGGTACTGCAGAGATCGAGTCCGCTCTTGTTTCGCACCCTGCGGTTGCAGAAACAGCTGTCGTTGGATTCCCACATGACATCAAAGGTGAGGATATCTATGCATTCATCACATTGAAGGCTGGCGTGGAGAAGAGCGATGATTTGAAGAAGGAACTGAAGCAGCATGTGCGAAAGGAGATCGGACCAATCGCAACCCCTGCGAAAATTCAGTTCGCTGATGCACTGCCAAAGACCCGTTCTGGGAAGATCATGCGCAGGATTCTCAAGAAGATTGCTGCTGGCCATGTTGAAGATCTGGGTGACACCACAACACTGGCCGATCCAACAGTTGTAGAAACACTGGTCCACGAACGAGTAGAGTAGATTTCATTCGAGAGGATTCTATCAGATCCTCTCCTTTCTTCTTTTTTGCCTGAAAGATTGATTGTAGATTCTGAGCAATCGCCGATACAGAACGCTTGCGAGATTCCGGTTCGATTGATTCATGCCTCGTTCTTGCAGTCTGATTCATTGCTATCCGCGGCTGAGTACCTGTCTAGGAAGATCAACGCTGCATACATGACGGTGATTGCCTCCAACTGATGAAGTCCAATCATAAGAACCAAGACAGGAATAAATTCAGTATTCATTCCGACAGTGAGGAGCAGGCTTATGGACTCAATTACTAGGAAAGGGAGAAGAAAAGTGACAAGGAAACGAATCCTAGCTAGAGGAGTGAGGTCTTCCACCCGAGCCGTTTCCAGTAAGCTGGCATCTCTCCGAGTCTTGTAAATCCATAGAAGTAGGAGTAGTGTAGGCACCAGAGCGTAGATGAGTCCAAGAGTTGCTCCAAAGAGCCAGACTGTCTGCATTCTAGGTCAAAAGGACATAGTGGAAGAATGACAATAAAGTTTCGATAGGTTGTCAGTACACAGAGCTCGGAGAAGTACCACATAACTTATACGACTCGGCCACAGCGGCACGCCTATGACTGGAATTGGTTACCCAATCAGTCAAAATGAATGAGGCTAGACATGTGAGTTCAAGGGTTGATGAAACCAAGCTTGTGTTCGTAACTGGAGGGGTCCTGTCCGGCATTGGGAAGGGGGTCACCACGGCCTCAATTGCGAAGCTGTTTCAGTTCAGAGGCTATTCTGTGAGAATCGTCAAGATTGACCCCTATCTCAACATTGATCCAGGCACCCTTAATCCCATCGAGCACGGCGAGGTCTTTGTCACCGATCAAACATGGACATTCAGACCGGTTGACGATTTCCAGTTCAATATCTCAGAGATAGATCTCGACTTCGGAACCTATGAACGGTTTACGGGTATGAATGCTCATCCTTCCCAGAATATCACTTCCGGGCAGATTTACACTTCAGTCATCCTTGGAGAGAGAAAAGGGGACTTCCTTGGAAGAACCGTTCAGATTATTCCTCATGTTACGGACCAGATAAAGAAGCGAATATGGGACAATGTAACTAAGGACTCGATCCCGGATGTCCTACTTGTTGAGATTGGGGGCACAGTGGGCGATATGGAAGCCATGCCCTTTCTAGAAGCAGTACGTCAACTAATTCGTGAAATCGGGCGCGATAGAGTTGTATTGGTTCATGTCACCCTTGTCCCGTTCCTGAGTTCCGTAGGTGAATTCAAGACAAAACCGACTCAGCATAGTGTCCGAGAACTGCAGAGTCTAGGACTCCAGCCGGATGTTGTTATCTGTAGAGCGGAGAAGGAATTGCCCGAGGCGGCAGAAGGAAAAATAGCACTATTCTGTAACGTGCCTGAGGAGTGCGTCATTTCCAATCCAGACATCTCGGTCATCTATCAGTTACCACTCTCTTTTGAGAAACAGGACCTAGGGGACATCCTAGTAAGGCATCTAGGAATGGAAGAGAGAGAGCCACAGAAGGAGGAGTGGGAGAGTATTGTTGAGTCCTTCCAGAGGATGTCAGAAGAGGTCACTATCGCGATGCCTGGGAAATATACAATGCTCACCGATTCCTACAAGAGCATCAATGAAGCCTTGGCTCATGCCGGTGCAGTATGTGGGTGTAGAGTTGAGATCAAGTGGATTGAAACTGAAGATAGATGTGATGAGGAGTGTCTCACTGAAGATCTAGGTAATGTTGATGGGGTATTGCTCACGCCCGGCTTTGGAGAGAGAGGGGTTGAGGGGATGATAAGTGCTGCAACGGTGGCGATTGAGAACAAGATACCGTTCCTTGGTATCTGTTATGGAGCGCAACTGGGAACAGTAGCCTTTGCAAGAAAAGTCATGGAGTGGAAAGGAGCACATACTACTGAAGTCGATCAAGACAGCTTGTATCCTGTGGTTGACATGATGGATGAACAGAAAGTCACCGAGGATAAAGGCGGTACGATGCGTCTCGGAGGACATGAAGTGCGAATTGTCGAAGGGACCCATCTGAATCGGTTATACAATGAAGCGGTTGTCAGAGAGAGATTCAGACATAGATACCATCTAATTGAACGTTACATCAGCAAAATGGGGCGTCAATCTCTTGTCGCCTCGGCTTATGATGCGACCGGGAAGATAATCAATGCAATCGAAATAGAGAACCATCCATTCTGGATTGGAGTACAGTATCACCCAGAGTTCAAGTCAAGACCTGATAGGCCACATCCATTATACTTGGGGCTAATTAAGGCTGCAAGGGACTACAAGACGAGAAGAGGGAGCCAAATTGAACCGTGACCTTGACCGTATGTTATCTCAGCTAGTGGAAGAGATTGAGCGTGTCGAGGGGACCAGAAAACGGTTCGGTGCTGTTCTGGCACAGTTGAAAGATTCGATAGATTTGGGGAGATTCCCGGCGGTCTCCAGAAATGTGTTAGAATCGTTCTTGGTCAAGCAGATTAAGCCTACAAGACTCGACGGACTAAAGATTGCCGGTATTGACGGCGGGCTTGTAAGGAGAAGATTTCGATCAATGGATCTCCTCCTCACCCGCGGAGTCGCAGTTATTTTTCGATTTGGAGCAGAGCGTGCTCTCGAGGTTGATTTCTTTCCGGATGCATTTCCTGAACCCAAAATAATCCCTTTGACTCAGAGATTGTCGGGCCCCGAGCTTGACCAGTTTGCATCCTTGGAACGACTAGCAACTGAGTTGCGGGTCACACTGAACATTCTTGATGAGCATGAAACAGATCTGATGCTGATTGATGGAAGTCTCTTCTTCCATCCACGAGACCGCCCACAGAGTACCTCCCTAGTTTTCGAGAAGTTCCAAGAAGTTGTTGCACTATACAAGCAGTTGTATCATAAAGCCAGAAAGAAGAAGACTCTCTTAGTGGGCATAATAAAGGACAGTCGTTCATCCAGAGTTGTGAGTATGTTGGGTGATATTCTTCCACATGTGTTACGAGAACCAGACGCGTTTGAGATGATGCAAGGAATTGACTATCGGTGGTTGTTGAAGATATCTCGTGACTGTGACTTGCTTGATACCTTTCTGCAAGAAGGAGAGAGAACCTTTGCATTTCGATACTCAGCAGAGCTCGTGCAGAATTCCAATTCTCTTGAGGATCTTTACTCATGGGCGTCGTCGATTTGGGTGACATATCTGAAGACAGCAAGAGATGATTTTCCCATCAGAGTGGAGCTATTGGCAGACAAGAAATCTGATACAAAGCAGCTAGATAAGGCGCTCTCAGCGATATTGCCCTTATCTTGGCAGCACCCCGAATATGGGATTCCTACCCCCATTTTGGAAGCAGATGCAAGGGCAAGGATAACGTATAATGAAACCAGTCTTATTGTGGATAGGCTGATGGCACTGTCTGGTTTAACATATAGTTCACTGGAAAAAAGGAGGTCCCGCAATCCCTTTGGAGGTTAAAGGATAAATGACAGAAAGAAGCCCTAGTAGATTGGGAACTGTGGTATGTATAGACTCCTCGCCGAATGTCATGGAATTCAGTTTTGTAGTTGAAGGAAATCCGGAAGACATCGTGGTTCGCCGAGGCGAGTTCGTCAATGTGGCCACACAAGCAGGGCTGATTATTGCAAAGGTGCAAGACCTTGTGAGAACCAATCGGTACTACCAGCATGCTGAGGCGGTGAGAGAGTATCAATCTAGAGGAGAGCCCTTGAGATCTATATTTCCGACTGATAGATGGCAATACACCATTGCACATGCTCGTGTTGCAGGGCTCTGGAGTAATGATAGGTCCGTCCGACCGTACTTCGCAGTTTCGCCTGGCGCAGTGGTAAGACGAGCAGATGACGAGATTCTGTCGTCCTTCCTCAAACTGGATCAGGAACGGGGTCTACAACTCGGGCGGCTGGGCCAGCATGAAGCAGAGTTCAGGCCTAATATTGATAGACTTCTATCAAAGCATCTTGCAATTTTGGCCATGAGCGGAGCTGGAAAGTCCTATTTCGTTTCTGTCCTCTTGGAAGAGCTGTTGAGGAGAACGAAGGGGCATGGAAGACTAGGCGTGGTGGTAATAGACGTTCATGGAGAGTACTCCTACTTCAAATCTGTGGGAGAAGAGGACTTAGGCGTGGAGGAAGATAGTTTCGAGGTTGACCATATTAGGGGAGTTCAGTTTCAAATACCTGTCAAGACCATTAGTGCAGAAGGGCTACGTTCCATGGTTTCAAACATGAGCTCTGCACAAGTTCGTGATCTTCGAAGAGTAATCTCTGAGATGAGAGGGGACTCAGATTGGAACTACACGTTGGCCGACGTAATTGAACATGTAAGAAATGATGAGAGTATTTACAAGAACACTAAGGAAGCGCTCATTAGTTGGCTTATCGATTTGGATGAAACGAGGCTCTTTGGGAAAGAGCCCGTCCCGGACATTCGGAACGTAGTACGTCCAGGGAAACTCACTCTGATAGACTTGAGCGACTTTGTTTCCTTGAAGAAGAAACAGATTATAGTTTCATACTTGACAAATCAGTTACTCTATATGAGGCGGAATGAGAGAATTCCTCCTTTTCTCCTTGTCCTCGAAGAGGCTCACCAGTTTTGTCCTGAGAGTAGGCACGAGCTTGCCCTTCCGAAGTATCAGATAGAAACAATCGCAAGAGAGGGACGAAAATTCTTTGCCCTTCTCTGCCTCATATCTCAGAGACCTGTGAAACTATCTACCACTGTATTGAGCCAATGTAGCAATCAAGCAATCTTCCGCACGACAAATCCCTACGATCTTGAGCATATCGGAAGAAGTAGTGAGGGAATTGATCGTCCATCACTTGATGCGATAACTTCATTGGAGATTGGGGAAGCCCTCTTTGTTGGAGAGGTGGTTTCGGTGCCAACCTTCGTAAAAATTCGAGAACGGCTTTATGAGCCCAAACAAGGGCCTTCTAGTCTAAGTGAAGCAATAAAGAGAGCAGATAGGTAGAGAAATACTAAGGAACAAGAGTCAAAAACACAAAATGCTTCCTCCACATGCTGGATCCTTACTGATTTAGAGGTCTTGGACGTGACGAATAGCAGAAACAAAGAGATCAGAAAGGTCATTGACCAGCTACA
>SDNO01000206.1 GCA_004524435.1 Candidatus Thorarchaeota archaeon
AACGCTCAGCCTAGTCGATAACCTCTTCTATGGCTGTGATACTGGACTTGTGGGCGCGTCGGGTGTTTCTGTAGTAACAAGTGCCAACACCTTCCAGTACTGTATCTACGGGATCAATGCAGGAGACTCTACATACTCTAGCTTCCAAGACAACGATTTCTTTGACTCAGATTATGGATTCTATACGACGGATGATAGCTTCTACTGGTGTGGGATATCGGGCAATATATACACAGGCATTGACTACCCAATCTACATCAAGGGGGCACAGAACAACTTCGGAATCGAGAATGAAACGATGCACGACTGCATCGATGGAATAACCCTCTGGGGTTCGTATATTGACAACGTCACACTCGACAATGTGACCATAGATGGAGCATCAGGAAACGCAGTCTATCTGCAGTTCTGTAGAGGCATCTGGATGACCAATCTCACCCTTGAGAATTTCACGTACGGGGTCTTCATGGAGAATTGGGCTGGACCCATGCTCATAGATGCAACAAACTTCACCGGTGGAGAATGGGCCATCCATCTGGAAGAGCCCTCACTCACCATGACAGACTGTTCCATCGCAGAGATGGCGTCTGGGGTCTTCGAATACAGCAATCTCTATGGTAGTACGTTGGACATCGACACAAGCAATACCTACGATGAACTGCCAATCTACGTCTACTTCAATATGTCAGATGCTGTCGCAACCGGTGGCGAAACATACTGCCTCGTTGTGATAGAGTCAAGCAACTTCACAATGGTCGGCTTCGAAGTGAACGGTACGAGTGATATCTACCTCTTCAACTCTGCTAATATCACCATCACGAACTCGACAATCAATACTGATGTTGCCGTGGAGTCAGGCGCTGACTACCTCTTCAAGGGGAACACCTTTGACAATGTCACTGTCAGCTTCATCGATACAACAGATAATGTGACATTCACACTCAACGCCTTTCTGACAGAATATTCCTTCGAAGGGGCTTCTGATGTTAGCAACCTCAACCTCAATGCATCTGACTACGGGAATTACTGGCATGATCATGACGGAATTGATGAAGACTATGATGGCGTCGGAGACGACCCGTTTGATGTTCCGGGATCCTCGGTCGGATATGACTACCTACCCCTGATGACCGACCCCGTCGAATACATCGTGTACATAGACATCTTAGTGCCGTCTGATGGCGATGTTCTGGGTTCAATCGCGAACGTTTCTGTCAACATCACCATCCTAACTGGATTCTACTACGAGGGCACGGTTTCAACAAACACCAGCATAACAGTCAATGGCACCGAAATAGGAAGTGGCGGCGAGGGTGAGATCGAATTCGATTGGAACACAACAGAGCATGCAGACGGCATGTACGTATTCCGAATAACCGCCACAATCAACTCCATCGACGAATTCTCAGAGGAGATTCAGATCATCGTAGACAATACAGCACCAGTTCTCGAACCCTCAATCGAGGACGGCGAGGCGACAGCCGATAGCAGTCCTGAATGGCGAATAGATGCCTCAGATGAACTCTCAGAGCTGACATGGATTGCAGTCTACCTCGACGAATCAGAGGTAGAGAACTCATCTGTATCAGGTCAGAGCAACTACATCTACTTCACTCTGTCTCTGACTGAGGAGGGTAGCTTTGAGCTCTGCTTGTCCTCGATGGACGAGGTTGGAAACACTGCTACCATGAACCTGACCATCTACTACGATCCATCCAATCCTGAACTCTCCTCCCCCCAAGATATCAGCTATCTCGAAGGAGACAAAGGTAACACAATCGCTTGGAGCGCCAACGACACCACACCTAGTCACTACAATGTCACTGTTGATGGTATTCCACGGGTAGACAGTGCTTGGAACGGCTCCGACATAGTTGTTACAGTCGATGGTCTAGATGCGGGAGATCACACAGTATACATAGAGGTCTATGATCGAGTAGGGCAGATTGCGGTAGACTACGTTACAGTGACGGTCATCTCATTGAGCGGTCCCGATATCAACCACCCGTCAGATATTGAGTATCCTGAGGGCTCATCAGGGCACAGTATAACCTGGAGTCCAGACGATCCTAATCCAGACACATACATCATCTTCCGCAATGGCTCGACCATTGAATCAGGCGATTGGAGCGGTGACCCCATCGAGATAGGAATCGACGGACTAGCGGTTGGAGTGTACAACTTCACGGCCTTTGTGAACAATACCTACGGATTTGCGTCACAGGACGCGGTCTTTGTGACTGTATTTGACGGCACAACTCCCACTATCAACCAACCAGGCAATATCTGGTGCACTGAGGGTGATACCGGGTTCTACATAGTCTGGTATCCAGACGACGACCATCCCTCGTCTTATCAGATACTGAGGAACGGCACATCTGTCAAATCAGGCCCCTGGAACTCCACGGAAGAGAATGTTTCGATCTCCCTAGATGGTCTGGACAATGGAGTCTACAACTACACTATCATCGTGGAAGATGTGGGAGGAAACACGAGATCAGATGTAGTCGTTGTCGCGGTTGAACCAGACACCACTGTGCCAACCATTGACCAACCGAACGATATGGTCTTCGATGAGGGAGACACCGGATTCCACATCTCTTGGGGACCCTTCGATGAACATCCGGTAGCATATGAGATATGCAGAAACGGTTCACTTGTCAAATCAGGGAGCTGGAACTCTTCATCTGAACGCATCATGATCGCACTCGATGGTCTTGGCGCGGGTGTCTGGAACTACACGGTGACAGTCACAGATGCGGGCGACAACACTGCAAGTGATACAGTCATAGTGACCGTCCAATCTACCACCACCACTACCACCACTACCACTACCACTACCACTACCACCACCACGACAACTACAACTGTCCCCCCAGGAGACTTCACAGTTCTTTTCGTCATTCTAGGTATCGCAGCGGCGGCGGCTGTGATTGTGCTCATTCTCAGGGTGATGAAAAAGAGCTAGGACTCGAGCAGTCGGCCTAGGACCTTGGCTCATACTGGGGAGTCCTCAAACGTAGGTGTTCTACTGGCAGCGAAATTCATCTGTTTCCGCTCTGAATGTGTTCTAGGTAAGATAGAAAAGGAAGCTCAGCTTATGATTACTCCTCATTTGATTTTAAAATTAACAATGAGAGGAGGTATTTGCATATGCAGATTCCGCAAATTCTGAAGTACACGTTTCTGTTCCATATGATTGTGGCCTTTGTGTTCGGGATTTGGTACTACTTGGCTCCTGATACATGGGTAGCGTTGATTGCATGGCCGTACTACGATCCAGTAGCTGATCGCTTCATGGCGGCATTGATGATTGGGTTCGCAGTGACCTCGCTTCTTGGATACAGAGCTGAATCCTGGGAAAAAGTGGAGATTGTCGTGATGGGGGAGATAGTGTTCACACTGCTAGGTACAATCGGATACATCTGGGGAATGATGGATCCAAGCGTTCCTATCGTCGGGTGGGCGTTGACAGGTCTTATCGCCCTGTTCTTCGTACTATTCACAGTCTCATACTACACGGCAACCAGAAGTGTATGAATAGGAGGCACTGGCCTTGAAACGGCTGGCCTGAGTCCTCCTATCCCTTTTCTTTCTGACTCTACTGAAATCAGCGTTTCTGTGTAGCATGATGCCACAAAATAGACAGAGGATAACCAAGACATGAATTACGAGGCCTCTTGCGGGAAAGATGCGGTGATTTCCGCGGCTGAAGACCCAGAACACGGACTATTGGTTGCCGTATTCCTCATCGTCTGCCCCATAGTCGCTTCGCCTTTCGGAAGCGATGAACCTACGGTGGAAACCGATAATGCAGCCGTTGTCATGACAGGGATGACACTCATCGGAATCATCACGTTTGTCCACCAAGAAACCCAAGCCGAAGGCAGCTCCTACACCATCGTAGACGCAAGTGCCAACGCCTCAGAAAGTTCATTCTTTGTCCAGCTACTGTCCATTCTGCGGCGCGGCAACCACCGCAAAAGGGGAGAATTCTGCGACAGATGCAGTCGAGATTTTATGCGGGCCATCATCTTTCCGCCCTTGGCACTCGGCCTGGAACGGCCAAGATTGTTTCCAATTGAGTAGCGTCTATCTGATAGCCGATGGCATATTCCTGACGGCAACCATGATGCTTTGAGGATTCATTGACCATTCATGCGATTTCGCGTACATTCCCGGCCCATGAGTGTTTTCTACAGATCCCTTGATTCAAGAATCATGGATACGGGCTACTTGGGAGAAACACTTAGAATACCGTCTGTAGGAATTGTAACAGTGAGTGGGAAGTAACCGTTTCTCACATAGTCCTCGGCTCATTCTTGACAAAGTATATTAGACCGAAAGATGGTGACCCATTTCAGTGAACGTTTCGATGAACAGAGGAATAGCCACGAACATTGTTGCGACAGGAAGAACCTGTCGATACAGTGGCTATTATAGGTATTATCTGTGAGTCGAGACGCTACTGACTTTGTTGGCCTTTGAGCCAATCTATCTCGTTTTGGTGGTGTCTTATGATTCTACAAGTCAAATCTCCATATCTCAGATTCTTGAAAACCCTTGGCTTTGCCTCAGATGACCCTCTCTCTAGCCAAGAAGCGACTCATCATCTTTTCAGGAGTGCACGCTAAGCATGTGTGAAAATGACAGTCTGCGAGAACTGAGGAGTGAAATCAAATCGATTACGCTCCAGATTATTGCCCTTGCTGGAAAACGCACAGATTTGGCAAGTAGTATAGGTCAGTTGAAATCTTGCCGTGGCGTCCCTGTTGCCAATTACGAAGTTGAACAGAAACTAAGGGCGTCTGTGATTCGTCTATGCAAGGACGAGAAGCTGAATTCGGTGTTTGCATTAAGAATCCTCAACCTTCTGATAGCAGAATCCAAACGGGTTCAGAGTTCTGGTCAACAATCGCCCCCACATCTCCCTGTATACAACACTTCCACTGATGCAATGAACTCAAAGGGAAAGGGGCGGCATGTAATCCATCTTGAAATCGGAGAGCCAGATTTCGGCCCACCATCAAAAGTGACTGAATTCATGGAACAGGCTGTGTCGCAAGGACGCACTCGTTACGCACCAGCAGCGGGTCTTTCGGCCTTGCGAACCAGGATTGCACAGCATCTTAATGGCATTCATGACACGAGTATCTGTCCAGAAGAGGTCATTGTCACGGCAGGCGGAAGGTCTGCTCTTTTTCTAAGTATCATGTCCATGGTGACGAATGGCGAGGAAGTGATAATGTTCGATCCATCGTATCCAGCCTATGATGACTTGGTGAAACGGGCTGGTGGAGTTCCTATTCACGTTTCGACCCAACTAGAGAATGATTGGAAACCGGATCTTGGTGAGATTGATGGATTGATTAGGGACAATACGAAGATGATGATTCTCAACTCACCGGCTAATCCTACAGGCTGGACAGCACAGCAATCCTGGCT
Source organism: Candidatus Thorarchaeota archaeon (assembly GCA_004524435.1). Taxonomy (GTDB): domain Archaea; phylum Asgardarchaeota; class Thorarchaeia; order Thorarchaeales; family Thorarchaeaceae; genus TEKIR-12S. Next base: position 5,446 of record SDNO01000206.1, read on the forward strand.
AATCGAGCTAATGGAGCTCGCAATCTCCAACGACATAACCATATTGAGTGATGAGGTCTACTGGGACCTCTGTCAGACAGCAGCTCCTAGTATACTTCAGTTCGCAGACCAGCAGTTCATCTACGTGAATTCTTTCTCGAAGACCTATGGCATGACAGG
>SDNO01000207.1 GCA_004524435.1 Candidatus Thorarchaeota archaeon
AGTGACGGTAGCCTTAACTGGGAATACGCGTTTCCTGGTGGGTGCTCTGAGGAGAGCAGACCATCCATCGCGGATGTTGATGCTGACGGTATCAAGGAGGTAGTTATGGTCGCCAATGATACCAGTCTCTACTGCATTGATGGTATAAGTGGCACTCCAGATTGGAGCTACCCTACAGGACGGTCAATCCGCGGTTCGGGATGCATAACCGACCTTGACGGGGACAGGAAATTGGAGGTAATCTTTGCTGTCGCCTCAAGCAGTGACGGCTGGCTCTACATCATCAATGGTGAGGATGGGTCGATGGAGTGGTCTGAACACCTGCTCTCCCGAAACATGTATTCTACACCAGCTGTGGCAGACATTGATCAAGACGGAAGAAAAGAGATTCTCATCATAACCGCCGAGATACTCAGTAGCTGTGAGTACTCATATGCGCAGTCTGATTGGCCTTATTATGATTGGCCCGCCATAGTCCCTGCTGGAGACATACGAGGTACTGGATGCTTCGTTGATACCGACAGAGATAATCTGACTGACACATTTGAAGTCACTGCAGGCTGTGACCCGCATGTCACTGACACTGATCTTGACAATGGGAATGACTACGAAGAATTCCTGTTGTCGATGAATCCGACTGATGGAATCTTTCCGTTCCGTGAAACAGAATGGAAGACGGTTCTGCCTACTCGCTGGGATGACCCATTCAACACGGGGATGGGAGGAGTGACTGTTGCGGATATCGATGGACAGGAGGGGCTCGAGATGATTGCATGTGGAATCAACTACACCTTCTGCCTGTCAGGTACAACCGGGGCTCAGATCTGGAACTTCACAACACCGACCAAGTACTACATAGTTGAATCAGCCATTGCGGATGTCAATGCCGATGGCATAGAGGAAGTCCTTTTCGCTGGGTTCAACAGCACTCCGGGAGGGGTCCTCTATTGCCTTAATGGTACAAATGGGAAAGAGATGTGGAACTACACTGTAGATGACGTGACTTTCGGTGGTCCAGCAGTCCAAGATGTTGATAGCGACGGTGTTGCAGAGGTCTTCTTTGGTGACTGGACCCATCAGGTGTATTGCCTCAACGGCATGACCGGAGCAAAGATCTGGAACTACACCGTGGATGGACTCCTCTTCGCCGGTCCCCTGATTATAGATCTTGATGGGGATAGTAATCTGGAGGTAGTTGTTGGCACCGGTGATTCTCTGCTGTACTGCTTGGATGCCTTGACTGGAGAGGAAAAATGGAATTTCACAGGGTCTGACGGCCTGATGTTCGATCCTTCCATCTGTGACATAAATCAGGACGGGGCATTAGAGATCATAGTTGCTGCGTACACTGATGGAGTTCAGTGCATACACGGAACAAACGGGACTCTATTCTGGGAGGAAACGGTCACCCGACCGAGGGGTGCTCCAGTTGTTGGGGATGCAGATAACGACGGAGAACCCGAGATCCTCGTGGGTAGCCAAGATAGTGCTCTCTATTGCCTTAACTCAACCGGAGGAGTTGAATGGTATTTCACCACTCCTGCGCTGGTAGAGAATACGCCCTGTCTGGCAGATGTCGATGGGGACGAGTCGACAGAGGTGCTCTTCAGTCAGGGAGGGCATCTATACTGCCTTAGTGGTGCTGGTGAAGAAGAGTGGAACATGTACTGGCCCCTTAGTGCCATAAGAGGTCCTGTCGTAGTGACCGATTTGGATGCTGACAACCAGCTTGAAATTGCCATCGCCTTGGACCATCCCGCCTTTCCAATTGATCAGGGACTAGATATCATTAGTCTGAGTATCAACTCTGCACCGTATGTCCCGCATGCCTATCCGTGGCCAGGCATTGAGAGGTGTTGTAGTCCGGCGCATACCAGGTACTACGCAGACCAAGACGGCGATGGACTGAGTGACATGTACGAACTGGCTGCACATTCGCCACCTGATTCTGCTGATGTGGACACAGACGGTCTCAGCGATTCTGAGGAGTTCTATGGCTCTACAGACCCGCGTGTTGACGACGTTGTACCCGGCATGGTCAATGATCTCTCCGTTAGTGACCCCACTCCTACGACTGCAAGTCTGACGTGGACGGCTCCGGGGGACAATGCATACTCAGGAACCGTTGCAGCATACGAGCTCAGGTACTCAACAAACGGTCCTATCGAGAACGAGATGGACTGGCAAGCTGCGACTATCTATACACAGTCATGGACACCAGTCGGAGTAAATAGTACAGAGAGTCACATCGTTACCGAATTGCCTTCCCTGACCGAACTCTGGTTTGCAGTGCGTGCTCTGGACGAGCAGGACAATCTCGGAGGGCTGTCTAACTCACCGGGTATCCAGACCCTTGAATTCTTCCCGCCTTCAACCATTTCAGACCTAGCAGCCCTTAATGCTACAACGAGCTCACTCATGTTGACCTGGACTGCACCTGGCGACGATGGCATGAGCGGAACAGCCGATGGGTACATCCTGAAGCACTCCGTGGCTGGACCAATCACCACAGAGAACTGGGGTTCAGCCACGACATATAGCCAATCGTGGAATCCCGGCTCACCAGGAAGCTCCGAAGTCAGAGAGATTACTGGGCTCCTCAACGCAACTCGATACTGGTTTGCTATCAGGGCGTACGACGACGTTGGCAACTACGGAGGAGTGTCAAACAGCCCGAACCTAGAGACCTTGGAGGGAGTGAGACCCGGTGCTCCTACAGACCTTGTTGTTACATCTGTGACCCAGACAACAGTCACGCTGTCGTGGACTGCCCCCGGGGACAACGGTACCGTTGGAACAGCAGCTGGATACATCATCAAGTACTCAACAAGCGGACAAATCACTTCAGAGAACTGGATGAACGCGACGGAATACATGCAAGACTGGACACCACTGGAAGCCGGCGAAACCGAATCACATACTTTGTCCGATTTGGCGCCCGACACAACCTACTGGTTCGCCATCATGGCATACGACGACATTCCCAACTATGGCGAGCTATCTGAATCTGTGCTGGAAACAACGCTGGAGGCAGTCCCACCTGCAATGATAGGCGACTTGATTGTGGTTGACATGAACAGCTCGTCTATCACACTCAACTGGACCGCGCCGGGTGACAATGGAATGTCCGGAAGAGCCGCAGGTTATGTGGTGAAGTACTCAGTCATCGGACCCATAACAAGTGAGAATTGGGAGAGCGCAACCACGTATGATCAATCCTGGGACCCACACTCAGCTGGTCACATGGAGAACCACGCTGTTCTCGGACTTGAGGAAGGGGCTAATTACTGGTTCACCATTGTTGCATACGATGAAGTCGGGAACTACGGAGAGGTCTCGAATACTGCCCTCGGGACGACTACGATTGCCGGTGGATTCCCGGCTGGGTTCGGCTCTGGACTCGCTATCGGTATAGTGGCAGGAGCAGGCAGCCTTGCAGCTGTGATTGTGGTTGTTTGGTTGATTAGAAAGAAACGTGGTACCTAGCCAAGTTTAGATAAGCTGAAGGAAGGACGCCGAGCAGCTCTAGGCGTCTAACCCTTCACGCTTCACCATACGTACCGGGAAGAAACAGAGTAAGATGCACGGTGAGATGCTCAGGCTTGTCTGCTACTGCATCCCATGCCATGTCCCCACCAAACAGCTCGAGGAGACGTCTTGCATAGACGAACTCGATGGCTGACTGGTCGTGACCCTTCAGGTATCTGAACAGCAGTTCCCGCCGAAGCTCCGGCTCCTCGGTTGAAACACCAAGCTGCATGGTGATTTCAAATCCACTACACTCATCATCACTGCCTTCAATCTCGACATGAATCGACTGCACTCCGCCTATTCGACCAACGATGCCAAGCATGAGGTTGTAGAACATATCCACCAAAAGCGAATTTGCGAGAACCGCACATTCGCCAGTTTCCTTGTTGACAGTGACATCTACAGGAACCTCCGGATGTCTGGCTTTCAGTCGATCATAGGCAATGAGAACGCTCTTAACGAGATCGAGATGCTCAAGTGTTTCTTCTGAGAATCTGTCTGCACTTAGCACGGCGCCCAAGCTCTCTGTCATCTCGTCGGCGGATGATAGTTCGGTGAGAGCTCTTGAAACCGCCTCAAGCGTCTTCTCACTCACGTCGGGTTTCCTACTTAGCCGCTCAAGCGAGTCCATTGCCGTCTGGTGCCGTCGAGTGATTCTTGAAGAGATGTACTGCGAATAGACATCGGCCCGTCTTCTCAAGTCCACATTCTCTTCCGCCCCGCGTAAATAGAGCCAGACCATAATGGGCGGGAATAAAGCGAGGCCTATGGCGAGAAGGACCTCAGCAACCCACCATCCAGCAGTCCATGTAGAGAAATTCACCTTGAGTACGGAGATGACAAGCCAGGCACTGACAAAGCCGGCACAGATTCCGCTGAAGGCGAAATCGCCCCCGGAGGACGCAGTCAATACCATTATGAATGTGATGAGGGCAGAGAGGGCGAAATAGCTCAGGGCCAGAAGAACAACCATATCGCTAGTTCGATTGATCATCAGTGGGAAGGCCGACGATAATAGGAGGCGGGCAAGAGAGAGACCAACAGCCAATAGAATGAAGAACAGAATAACGGTCAAGTGATACCTTCTCGATGGGTACTCCTGTTCTTGTGTAGGGAGAAGCGTCCTGCCAGCGGCACGAGTCAGGAAGATGACCGAGGCTGAAAGGCCGACAATGTAGGGCACCATGGGTGCAGTTTCAACCCCAAAGAGTGGTGCGATATATGTTACAACCAGTGTAGCTTCTACGACCGACCACATTTCCAGTAATAGAATGATTGATTGGTGATGGGGAGCAGACCTAATTCTGGCTCTCATAAAGAGCGTGTAAGCCAGAGAACCTGCCCATATGGCACCACCCGTATGAATGATTACGGTTGTACCGTATTCGATGACCACATCGAAGAAGAACACTGCCTCCACGAGGGCTGTCACTACGAAGGGTAAAATGACTATGACGCTTATCAGGACGCTGACCAGATAGGCAACCTGGTCCTGAATGCCAATCTCCTTGAGGTAAGGGTATGACGTGGCAATAACTGCGAAGATGAAGGCCATACCCATCAGAGCAATTGACCATAGCCAGATTGAACTCGGCGAGGGCAGTACTAGAATATCAACCACCGATGCAGCTGCCAGAAGCAGGAAAGACACGGCAAGACGCAGACTATCATGACCAGTGGGCTGAGGCATGCGCTTCAATGCAGCAACAGCCGCCACGCCGTAGAAGACTATTGAGATAACCCCACTGACGTATCCTAGTACCAAGAACACTAATTCATCGATCTGGAGTCTAGTGAGTACCATTATGAAGCCGAATATCACCACGCCTAGTGCAGTAGCGAACGGATAGGTCGCTCTCTTGTTCCACAGGGAGTCATCTTTCAGACCTCGCCGAGAGAGATAGGTGAAGAGAAGCATGAAAGCGCCGGTTGTGGCGAGCGCAACTAGATTCAGGGCCACTCCTGCAGGTGACGAGTGAGCCGCGAGAGGTTCCGTTGTCAGGATGTAGAGGATAGATGCACCGGCGAAGATGATCG
>SDNO01000146.1 GCA_004524435.1 Candidatus Thorarchaeota archaeon
ATGAAACAGATCGGCTATTGGACGGCATCCATGCTCGCAGAGTGAAGTGTCCAGCATGTGGAAAGGACCTACGATTGGGAGTGCGGGATCGCGCACTCATGATTGGAGGTGCAGCAACCAGCTCTCCCCAAGACCGTCCTCCCTATCTTCACATGCCTCCACTGATAGAACTGATTGCCGTGGCATTTGATATCAAGAGCAGAACCGCAAAGACTGTAAGAAACGCCTATGACCACCTAGTGACGACATTGGGGACTGAAACACACATCCTGACCGAAGTCGACTGCGGAAAGGTATCAAGTCTATATCCTCAAGTTGGGAAGATGATTGAGGCGTATCGCTCTGGAAAGGTTGAGTACAGCGCTGGCGGTGGAGGACGATATGGGGAAGTTGTCAGAATATCAGGATTGGATGACAAATGACGGTCATTGAAGGAATCATACGCGAAGTGGGCAAGAGCACCACCACAAGAATCAGCGCTCGTAGGTGGTATGGCTCAACGACAATAGTGGTTCAAGAGGAGGATAGCGGAAAGACCTATTCAGTCCGAATCTCGTCCAACACTATGAAGAAGTGCAACTTCCTTCCGAGAGTTGGAATGGAGATAGTGGTTCATGGATATATTGAGGAGGCCGAGAGAGGACTGTCGGATTATTATGTTTCCCGGGTGACCCATGTCAAGCACAAGGGGTCTGGAGTGAAACGAACAGTCCGTTTCGATGAATGACTCACTCTTTCACTCTGATGACATAGCCTGGCAATAGAATCCACTGAGAGTGACACTTCGGGCACTTCGTCGGTTTTTTCGGCGTGTTTCTGTGCCTGAAGACATAACCACACTTACCACAGCTGGCGGGGCGCATCAATAGTTCCTTGCCTTGTGCCTGTACAGACTTTGCTACATGTTCCAAGTCTTCGTAGAGCATGGACCTGTTCTTGATGTCCAACCACTCAGCAAGGTCCTGAACAGTCATGGGATGTTCTGTTCTCTCCAAGAGCTCGATTATTCTCTCTCTGCGCGTCTTCATCAAAAAGGCTAGAAGGCATATGTGAAGATATACCTTGAGGAGTACCACTATATATCCCAAATCGCAGCTAGTCCATAGACATCACACAAGGAAGGGTACTTGATGGCGCAGACTCATCTAGAGCCAAAAGGCGGGCACGGACCCACTTTCAATGAACGAGTCTGCTCCAGGTGCATGGGCCATCGAGCCCTATGTGGCGTGAGTCCCTGTCCACTGCTCATGCGAGCCAGAGCGCTCTCCAACATCGAGTCGGCTGTGTCAGGAATGAACCTCTCTGGGTCATCACCCCCATCAGTCTTTGTTGGCAGTCATGGCTATCCCAAGGTACTTGCGGGGCCATTGGTGCCACCGGTCAGAGGCGTGGAATCAGCCATTATGGAAAGACCCGATTTATGGTTGACGAAGAGCCTTGATGAGATACTGGCACTTCGATTCAGTCTCATTAGAACGAAGCGGCCCATTCCCGTTGATGCGGCAGTCGACCCACCGCGTCTCCTTCATGAAACTCAGACAATGGCTCTCTCCGAGACCCCTGCCTCATCAGAAGCGACACTAATCAAACGACCGCGATTCACAAGTATATTCTCAGGGCGAACATTGCCCATCGGGCCATCGGCCCCTCTTCGCCGTTTCAGACTCGAGGATAACCCCTCTGTGCCAAAACCTGTGGACAAGGTGACTTCTGACACAGATCTGAATGCAACTACTGGGGTCAAGACGCTCTTCGATGAGGGTATTCACCAGCAGCAGGTGACCCGTTTGTTCTCGATCGGAATGCTGGGGGCAAAGAAGAGAAGGCGTTTGGTTCCCACTGAGTGGAGCATAACAGCGGTTGATGACATCATCGGAAAGGAGCTTCACAAGCAGGTCTTGCGGTTCAGGTGGATCAACGACTACCTTGTATTCACGGACTATGCGCTTGGAAACAGGGTCACAATCCTGATGATGCCTAATTCGTGGCAGTTTGAGGCCCTCGAGTGCTGGCTGAGCGGGCCAGATCCTCCAGTGATCTCAGACCATGAATATGCAAGGGGGCGAAAGGACTACGCAGAAGACGTCGTGGGAGCATACTATGCAACACGATTACCTGCCCTAGAGAAACTGGTTGATATGCACCGACAGGCTGGTGTCATTGTCTTCATGGAGATCGATCCTAAGAAGTGGGTGCCGCTGGGGGTCTGGCGATTTAGAGAGATTGCTCGAAGAGGGCTTGAAGCAAGACCCAAGCGGTTTAGTGACCTTGATGAGGCTCTAAAAGCTGTCGGGAAGACTCTCGAGAACAGACTTCAGAAGTATCTTGATGCAAGCGAAACCTACACCCAGTTCATCTCTCAGAGCAGATTGACCGACTTCTTCTAGGACCTGGTGGATGCTTACTTGCTATGGGAACTATCTTTGGGACTATCTACGTTTCCGTAGGATTAAGACTCTTCACCATTGGCAGCCTGAGTGGTTACTTCTGGGGCGATAGCCATGGGTTCGCGTCCGCCGGGATCAGTGCCATTCTCTCCCCAAAGAACAACAATCTGAGTCTGAATGCCGTCAGTGTATGTAGTTGAAGAGAGCACTGTTGACACTACAAGCAGGATTTGAGCGAAAACAAACAGCTTCTTGATGCATCTAAGGGGCAAGGCAGATGGTATTCCCCCTGGCGTCCCAAGCCACGCCCCTTAGCGGGACCTTCTGTCCCGCTTTGTGTAAACGCAGATTAAGGATTTACCAGAGTCCCTTTTCATTATGGGTTCCAGCGGGCAATTTAAGAGCCACAGAAATGCATGAGTTTCTGGGATTGAGATGGCAATCTACGAGCGGTTGAGTGGGTTTGGTGAAACGATTCCTCTCCTGTCCAACATCGCTCAGCGAGGAGATAGGGACGAACTTGACCGCGCGGTTGTGTTTCTGCAGCCCCTGATGAAGACCAGCAAAGTGGGAGTTGTCTCTTCAGCCTACTTCGTAGGACTTGTTGTCTTCCTATTAATGGCGAGTTCCTCATGTCTCTTACAGCTTAGTCTTCTATTCGCATTGCCCCTCTCAAGCATCTTGGCTATTGTCTTCTACTACATCATCGTGAGCTATCCGGTGTCAAAGATGAATAGCTACAAGTTGAGCCTTGCTGAGGAGGCGGACCTGCTATTCGAGCAGTTCATCCTCGTCTTCCAGTCGGGGGGGACAATCTTCGACGCCATCTCACTGGTGGCTGAGTCCGACCATCCATACCTATCCTCTGCCTTCAAGGGTATCCTGAAACAGGCGGCAGAAGGAAGACCACCGGAAGAATCCTTGATGGAGTTCGCAAAGCATCAACCGTCTGAAGATGTGCGGAGATACATCATAGCAGTGATATCTGCTCTGGAACGAAAGACTGACCTGCTTGACGAACTCTCTGGCCAGTCCTTTGAGGCTGATATGACTCTTCGATCAAAGAATCTTGAGCTCGAGAGTCGACTCCTAGTTGTAGCAGCTCTGGTCACCTACGTCCCCATTCTGCTTACGCTGTCTCTATCGCTGCTCGGGACGGCAACGGACCCAGTAGTCCTTGTGTTCGCTCCGCTATTCATCGCTCTGAATGCATTTCTTCGAATACGTTTCACGAGTGGCTACGCTGCGTACTTCGACCGACCACAGAAGATGGGACCAAGCCCGCCGTCACAGAGAGAGATCATGGAGGAGTATGATGATTTTCTCAACTTCATGGTTCTCCTCGGTGAGCGCCTCAACACCGGTGACACCTTGGAGGTCGCACTCGTTGAAGTCCGTGATGACAGCTCCTCACGGATACAGCCACTGTTGGATTCCACCATCAAGACTGTGAGCTGGGAGTCGAAGGGAATCGAAGAGGCTATGAACGAAGCAGCGGACTATGCACGGGGCCAACGCGTCGCCAATATGTATCGCATGATTCCCCGCATGTGCGAGTACTCGGCGACTGAGGCAGGAAACAGACTATCGCGCATTGCCTCCAGACTCATTGTGCGGTCAGCCGTGCTACGAGAGAGAGAGTCAATCATCCAGGCACAGCGTTTCAAAGTCTATCTCTTGTCCATAACGAGCTCTATCGTGCTTGGCCTTCTGTCATCACTTGCACCCTACCTCTACATTGGCTCACTATTATCAGAAGGGCCGTCGTGGACTCCTGGTTCCGTGACTCTGATGGATATGCTCCCCCTTGCCCTGCTGCTCTTCACTATCACCCTGTCTTCTGGCTATCAGAACTCCAAAATGGTCGGAGGTAAGCGGTCCAAGCTCTTTGGCGTGGTATGTGCAGTGCTTTACTGGCTGGCGCTTATCGCATCATCCAGTCTTTTGGGACTCTAGACGCTGGACATAGGTTTTTTAACGGTCAAGCTATTGCTGCAATTGGTTAGAACGAGGTGTGATGATATTGCAGTTTGGAGTTTTCGACCTCACGCTTGACGAAATCATGCTCTTTTTCCAAGACCCCTGGGTGGTAGGCTGGGTCCTGATTGGCTCAGGAATCCTGGCTGCCGCGTGGCTTCTGGAGAACATAACCGATCCTATCCCGTTGCTTGGTTGGATATTTGATATCATCGTCAAACTTGGATCCTTCTTGGGATTCATCATTGGCGCTCTTGATATTCTGGTCGGCTATGTGGTGTACACGACCAATCCTGGTGGTACACTGGTTGCAGCAGTTCTGATTGTCACAGGTTTCACCCTTGTGATGCGTCTGCTAGACAAGTTTCCATTGGCCTTGCTGTTTGCGCTGGCAGTGGCGATATTCGCTACTTTCACAATCTACGGGTTCCTCTCAGCATATGCCAGTGACCCGTTGATAGGTGGCTACATCTCGCAGATTATCTCGCTGAAGTGGATGGCCGTGATTGGGGTGATCATCTTCTGTGTGGTGTATGTGCTCGGAGGTCTTGTGATTAAACTCATCCAGCTGATTGGCAAGATCTTTGCCAGTAGGCCCGTGAGCGTTCTGGTTGGACTTGCAGCCATCGCTGTTGGAGTAGTCGTGATTTTGAGTCCAGTGACACTAGGCCTGGTCATTCCGTGGCCTACGTGAAGTGTATCTTAGTTGAGGGGCTTTGCCCCTCCCTCTCCTTTCTTTTTCCTCTGAATCACTCAGATTGTGTCATAGGTCGAATCTCTCGGAAGAAGAGGAATTGAACTGAGCGTTCATTATAGAAAGATGCGGCGCCATTCATTGCGTCCTTTGCTGCCGCAATACCCGGAAACCACTCAGAGAAATACAGTACCTTCTCCGGCAGCTCATTCTGAATATCAGATTTGGAGAAGTCTTCAGGGATCTCCATGTCCTTAGGAACCAATAGCGCAACTCGAAAGGCCCTCTCTATGCTTCTCATTTCTAGCCAAAGCTCACAGTATGGCACCGATATCATCATCCGGTCAGAGTCTACCACGAAGCGTGGTCTTAGACCTCTAGGCTGGCCAAAGCATTTGATTCTATTGCTTGTGGATGAATCTGAGCGATTTCCCAAAGAGTTCATATAGTAGGTTTGCCTCGATGTTAGTAAGGATGCGTATCTC